>JBFMBH010000078.1 GCA_040755095.1 Thermodesulfobacteriota bacterium | reverse complement strand
CCCAGATGACCGCCGGTGCCCCGGCCTTCCAGGGCGGGGTCGCCTGGTGGGCGCATGTCGGCGGCTTTGTGGCCGGCATGGCGCTGCTCGGCGTTGTGCGGCCCGGCCGGCGGCCCGGATAGGCCGACTTTGCCCGGGTTGCCCGGGCACGAGGGATCTCTCATGATTCCCGGAATTCCCCTGTCTCCCATAGGGCCTATACGACCTATAGGACTCATGGGACTTATGGGAAGGATGGGAGTAAGGGGAGACAGCAAGGCCAGGGAGCATCGGATTCTTGCAGCTTCTCGATGACAGCATTGGCAGGCAGGCTTGGGCCCCGCCCGCGGGCCCAGGCTGAAGAGCGTTCAGGCAAGGGAGGAAGAGCCATGAGGACCGGCTGGATGGTGGCAAAGGCTTGGATGGCGATGGCAGTGGCTCTGTGGGGCCTGGGCTGGGCGGCGCCCGCCGGGGCGACCACCTGGGTCGGTGCCGCTGGTGACGGTCTGTGGACCAGCCCCGAGAACTGGGACACCCACGCCGTGCCGGGGCCTACCGACGACGTCATCCTGCCGGATTTGGGCTATTCCTACAATGTCGTCTACGACACCACCACCACCGTGGGCAGCCTGGGGGTGGAGGCCAACGCCTACCTGCGCCTTGAGGGGGGCACCCTCACCCTGGTGGCCGCCTCCCACATCGCCTCATTGGGCGGCCTGGAGCTGGGCAATGCCACCTTGGCCGGTAGCGCCGTGCTCCATGTTCAGGGCGCGCTGTATCTTGCGGGGGGCGTCATCGGCACCTTTCCTGCCGACGGTGGCGGCATCCTCATCGAGGCAGGAGGCAACCTCGAGCTGATTGGCGCTGCGCCCATGGCCATCCGGGGCGGCAAGACCATCGACAACTTCGGCACCATCCGCTGGAACGGTGCCGGCGACTGGCGCAGCGGCGACGGGGTGGTCATCAACAACCAGCCGGGCGGGGTCCTGCTCATCTGGTCCGAGGCCGGCGCTCTGAGCGGCGACTATTATGTCAACGGCCCCCCAATGACCATCAACAACGCCGGCCATCTGGCACGCCAGAATGGCACCGGCGCGGTCACCCTGGCCGCGGCCATCCAGAACACCGGCGATATCTGGGTGGAGACCGGCGAGCTGATCCTGGGCTCGACCACCAGCCACGCCAGCATCCTCATCGCCGACGCCGGTGCCCGGCTCACCCTGGCCGGCAGTCACACCTTCAACGACAACACGACGCTCATGGGGCCGGGGGTGTTCGCGGTGCCCGCCGGCTCCACCGTGGACCTGGCCGGGTCGAGTCGGCTGGAGGACTCCGCCGTCCTCGAGCTGGCCGGGGATCTCACCGGTGCCGGCACCCTGCGCCTTCTGGGCGATACCCTGTGGTCCGGCGGTGTCCGGGCCGGCACTGGGGTGCTGGACGTCCAGCCCGGCGCCCGGCTTGAGCTGGCCGGAGGCAGTGCCAAGGGCTTCCGGGGTGGCTGGACCATCGGCAACAGCGGCCTGGTCCTGGTGAGCGACAGCGGCGACATCCGCTTCGGCGAGGGTGCGGTGCTCCACAACCGGACCGACGGCCAAGTCCTGGTGCAGGCCGATGTCCAGTTCAATGGCAGCTACTTTCCCGGTGCTGCCTCCACCTGGCAGAACGAGGGCCTGCTCCTCAGGCGGGCCACTGCCGGCGTGGTGACGATCAACACCGCGGTGACCAACAGCGGCATCATCGAGGTGGACACAGGCACCCTGGCCTTCGCCGGTCCCTCCCTGGCCAATACCGGCGCCGGCGACATCCGGGGTACAGGCGTCATCGACATCAGCACGACCTCCTTCATCAACGATGCCGGCACCCGGCCTGGCAGCTCGCCCGGGGTCCTGACCTTTGTGGACCGGTGGGCGCAAGGGGCCGGCGGCACCCTGTTCATCGACCTGGCCGGCACCATTCCCGGCAGCAACGCCGACAACCACGACCAACTGGTGGCAAACGGTACCGCCACCCTGGCGGGCTCCCTGCAGGTGGACCTGCGCAACGGCTTTCTGCCCAGCCAGGGCGACACCTTCACGGTTGTCGCCGCCAGCAGCGTGGCCGGCGGTTTCGCCAATCTCCATCTGGCGCCCTTGCCTGAAGGTCTGGTCTGGACCCCGGTCCAGACCGCTGACGCCTTCGCCCTGCGGGTGGATGCCGCCATCGTCCAGCACCAGCTGGCGGTCCTGCGACCAGGCGGGGGCGCTGGCACGGTGACCAGCAGCCCGCCCGGCATCGACTGCGGCGCCACCTGCGAAGCCCTTTTCGACGCCGGCACGCCGGTGACCCTCACCGCCACGCCTCTCCCCGGCTCGGCCTTCGTGGGCTGGTCGGGCGGCGGCTGCACGGGCACCGGCGACTGCGTGGTGCCGCTCGCCGCCGACACCACTGTGAGCGCCGAATTCGTGCTGGTGCCCAGCCAGTGCCCATCGCCGGTGGTCTCCGGCGACCGCTCGGGCCTGTCGGGGACCACCCACGACCAGGCCTTTGACGGCGATACCGGCACCTATTTTGCCAGCAGCTACGACGACTGGCAGTACCTGGAGGTGGACTTCGGCTGTCCGGTGCAGCTCAACGGCCTGCGCCGCCATATGACCCGGGACGGGGTCGATGTCTCCGGCAACCGGGGGCCCCAGGGCGAGCGGATCTCCTACTCCCTGGATGGGGTCACCTGGACCGACTTTCTGGGCTCCACCACCACCGGCTGGGAATCCTTCACCAACTATGTGCCCCATGCCTGGCACTCGGTGACCTACGGCTGGTCGCCATGGCTGATGCTTGCCACGCCAGTGACCGTGCACAAGGTCCGCTTCGCCTGGGACGGCAACGCCGACGCCGTCAACGAGGTGGAGATCGACGCCGTGCCGCCGCCGCCCATCTCCTCCCTCTTCCTGCGGGGCCTGGAGGCGGACGGTCTGGGGGCCGCGGCCTGGAACGCCGACGGCTCAGGACCGGAGCCGGCGGCCGTCGGTCACGCCATCCCGCCGCCCTACAACACCTGCGGCAACCCCAATGCCTTCTACTACCTGGCCTCCCGGGACTACGGCGGCATCGATGCCGGCTCGCCGGGTGTGCTCCGCGGCCTCCTGCCCCTGGCCGGCTTCCCGGATTTTCTGGCCGCCCTGGCAGCTGGGAATTTCGCGGTCACGGATCTGAGCATGCGCTTCGGCCTCTCGACCCTGGGCGCCGATGTCCAGGGGGAGGACTGGACCCTTGCCGGCAGCTTCGAGTCCCGGCGTTACACCGGCGGCTTTTTCACCCTGCTCCTCAATGGCGAGCCCCTGGTGGGCGGCCCGATGCCGGACCTGTTCCTGGATATCGAGTACGCCGATCCGGCCAACTGCGGCGACGACGCCATCTTCGGCCGCACCGCCTTTGTCTTCCCTGCCGATCTGTCCGCTGGCAGCTCGCCGGCGGTGCAGGCGGCAGCGGCCGCCTTCCTGAGCGATCTGACCGCTACCACCGGCATCAAGCTCTTCTTCAGCGGCTTTCTGCCGGCGCCGGCGACCACCCTGTTCTCCGGTGCCGGCCGGGGCGGCGCCTTCTTCGAGGTCCAGAACGGCTACCTGGAGCTGGGCCCCCTGGCGGCCGCCGACCTGGAGGTGGGCAAAGTTGCCTGGAACGACCCGGTGGATGCCGGTGGCCAGCTGACCTATGAGGTCTGGGCCACCAACTACGGTCCGGACCTGGCCCGCAACGTGGTCCTGCTGGACAACCCGCCGGAGCCGTTGACGGGTGTGGAGTATTCCCAGGACGCCGGCGCCACCTGGAATCCGTGGCCGGGTCAGGTGCAATTGGGCGATATCGAGTCGGGCTTTTCCCGCAGCATCCTGCTCCGGGGTACAGTGCATGCCGGCGCCACTGACCCGCTGGTCAACGAGGCCTCGGCCGGCTCGGACACTGCCGATCCCAACCCGGCCAACAACAACGTCGTGCTGCCGGTTCAGGTCAATGCCAGCGCCAATCTCTTCATCGCCAAACACCCCTGGGACGATCCGGTGCCGGCCGGCAGCCAGCTCATCTATTCCATCGATGTCTTCAACGCCGGTCCGCTGGCCGCGCCCCATGTGCTGGTCAGCGACAGTGTGCCGCCGGCCCTGTTCACCCCCGAATACTCCCTGGATAACGGCAACACCTGGCTCCACTGGACCGGCGCCGTGGACCTGGGCACCGTCGACCCCGGCCTGTCGGCGGGACTGCTCCTGCGGGGCACGGTGGATCCCGGCTTCGCTGGCCAGCTGGCCAACTCGGCCTCGGTGCTCTCCGATCTTCCTGATCCGGACCTGGCTGGCAACGAGGCCTTCGCGGTGGTCCAGGTAGCGGGCGGCGCCGACCTGGTCATCGACAAGTGGCCCTGGGGGTCGCCGGTTACGGCCGGCGAGGAGCTGACCTTCTCCATCGAGGTCTACAACGACGGGCCCCAGAACGTCACCCAGGTGACGGTCACCGACCAGGTGCCGGCCGGCCTGCTCGATCCCGTCTACTCCCTGGACGGCGGCCTCACCTGGCTGCCCTGGCCCGCCTCCGACTCCCTGCCCCTGGGTGGCCTGGCTGCCGACGGCTCCAGTCTGGTCTTCCAGGTGCGGGGCACGGTGGAGCCGGGCATGGCCGGCCAGCTGGTCAATACCGCCTTGGTGGTCGCGGAGGTCGTGGATCCCAATCCGGCCAACAACACGGTGCACAGTGCGGTGACCGTAAATCCCATCAACGCCTGCCGGGCCACCTGGCATCTTCAGGGGCCGAGCCCGGGACTGACCGCCGGGGCCCTGTTGTGCAGCGCCACCGATGCCGGTGCGGTCCTGGCGGCCGGTCCCGGCGGCATCTTCCGGACCGCCGATGGCGGCGATTCCTGGGACTACCGCTCGTTGCGCTTCCGGGGTCCGGACGTGCTGGCCGATGGCAGCGCCTGCGGCCTTGGCTACCTGGCCGCCAACGGGAACGAGGTCTGGCAGTCCCTGGACAATGGCGCCACCTGGGCCTATCTTGCCGCCATGCCGGCCGGGATCGAGGCCATCCTGGTGGCGCCGGGCAGCTGCACCGTCTTTGTCGGCACCCAGGATGGGGTGTACACCTCCAGCGAGCTTTTCCGGCTCCCGGGTCTGGAGATCAAACGCCTGGCAGCCAGTGGCGGGGTGGTCCTGGCCGGCACCGACACCGCCGGCATCTTCCGGACCACCGACGATGGCCAGACCTGGACCCCCGCCGGCAGCGGGCTGGACAGCGGCAACGTCCAGGATCTGCTGGCGGCGGGCGGTCATCTCTATGCCGCCATCGTCGGCGGCGCCGGCCTTTACGCCAGCACGGATGCCGGCGTTTCCTGGACAGCGGCAGCGAGCGGGCTGCCGGAGACGGCGGAATTCCCTGGCGAGCGGGCGGTGACCCGGCTGGCCGCGGCCCCGGATGGCACCCTGTACGCCGCTGTGGCCACCACCGCCTATCCCGTGGCGGGCGCCGTGTACCAAAGCCTCGACCAGGGGGCCAGCTGGCACCCGGCCGGGGCCCTGCCCAACGGGCGGCTCGCCCACACCATGTGCGTGAGCACTGGTGGCGTTCTGTTCGCCGGCGGCGGCGGTGCCCTGGCCAGGACCGGCGACGGCGGCGCCCACTGGACCGATCTGAGTGGCCAGTTCCCCACCGTGCCCTTCGATAGCAGCCCCTTTGTCCAGGACGGCGCCGGCCGGCTGTTCATCGGCTCCAGGGGTGACGGTATCTACCGGAGCCTGGATGAGGGCGCCAGCTGGGCCCGGGCCGGCACCGGCGGCCCGGCCAGGGTCTCCGCCCTGCTGGTGGACGGGGCGGATCGGCTCTATGCCCTGAGCGACGATACCGGCGGGGTGTACCGGAGCCTGGACCACGGCGCGACCTGGGCCCTGGCCGCGGCCGGCCTGCCCACCAAGCCCGAGGTCGGTCTGCCGATCTTCCAGGATGGCGAGGCCCTGGCGAAGGATGGCAGCGGCCGTCTCTATGTCGGTCTGGACAACGGCACCGTCTACTTCAGCGACGACAGCGCGGCCAGCTGGCAGCCGGCCGCGCCACTCCCCTTTGTGGACGGTCCGGGCGAGATCCGGGCCCTGGCCGGTGGCCCGGCCAGCCAGGTGTTTGCTGCCGTGGAGCGGGAAGGCCTGTTCCGGAGCGATGATGGCGGCGCCACCTGGGTTTCGGTGCACAACGGCCTGCCTGCCTTCCCCAACGTGGTGGAGAACAGCTTCTTCCGGGATCCCCTGTCCGGGGACCTCTTTGTCGCCTTTTGGAACGGCGGCCTCTTCCGCACCGCCGACGCCGGCGTCACCTGGCAGGCCCTGGCCAAGCCCAACAACTGCGACGCCAGCTCCGTGGTCCGCGGCCGGGACGGCCGCCTGTTTGCCAGCGCCTGCGGCGGCTCGGTCTTTGTCAGCCTTGATGACGGCGCCAGCTGGCAGGAGATGAGCGACGGGCTGCTGCCCTACGACGACATCAACGGAATCAACCTCAGCCGGCTGTTCCTGAGCCGCAACAACCAGCTGCTGGCCGCGGCCCGCAGCGGCGGCATCTACCGGGCCGTGGTCTCGCCCCTGGTGCAGCCCTATCTCTTCACGGAGAACTGTCCAGCGGACAGTCCCTTGCCCTGCAACGGCTGGTTCCTGCGACGGGGGGTGACGGTGGATGATGCCTGCGGCCTGGGCGGCTACCAGGTCACCGGTGACTCGACCCCGGATCGGGCCGACGACGGCTTTGCGGCGCCGTCCCAGCAGTACCAGGGCCTGCCCGCCTACGGCGATTTCCTGCCCTACGACGGTTGGACCGGCCAGGTGGCCTTCACCGTCACCCCGCCCGGCGGCGCCAGCGCGGTGCACGTCAGCCACCAGCTGGACCACCCCGTCCAGCTGCCCTTGCCCACCGGCCTGGCGGTGACCGGGCCGGGCCTCACCCCCACCGTCTCCTTCGATACCCAGTCCGGGATGGCCGAGGGCTACCGCCTGCGCATCTGGGACGTCACGGACGGCGGCCGGTTCATGATCCACGCCACCGCGCCCCAGTACTTCCTGGGCGGGATGGAGCAGCCCGGCTCGGTGGCCTTCCCGGTGCCGGCTAACGTGCTCCGGGGCGGACGCCAGTACCTGTTCGAGGCCGAGGTCCTGGACCTCGACGAGCTGGAGGGCGCCGCCGCACCGTGGGAGATGGTGGAGAACCGCTCCGTCGCCTTCCTGCCCTACGATGTACCCCTGGCGACCATGCTCTTCACCGACCACCGGCCGGTCATCCCCGGCTTTGCCTCCTCGGGCTGGCTTCTGTTGCGGGGGCTTGCCCAGCCGGATCCGGACAGCCTCGTCTTCGACCAGGTCCTGGTGGATGGCGTCCCGGTGCCAGCCTCCACCTTCTGCCTGCCGGTCTATCTCGACGTCGCGCCCTACGACGGCAGCTGGACCGGCCAGGTGACGGTGACCGCCATCTCCCCCTCCGGCAGCCAGGTGAGCCTGCCCTCCCACAACCTGGACAAGCCGGTGCAGCTACCGCTGGCCGATGGCCTGGTCATCAACGACAGCCAACCCCTGGCCCCGAGCTTCTCCTTCAACACCCAGCCCGGGCTGGCGGAGAGCTACTGGCTGTGGGTCTTCGACACCACCAGCGGCACCCCATGCTGGATCTACGGCAGTGCCCAGACCTTCCTGCCGCCGGCAACCCCGCCGGCCGTGGTCTCCTTCCCGGTGCCCTCCGGCCTCCTGGCCTATGGCCACAGCTACCAGCTCTGGGCCGTGAGCGTCGATCTGGACCCGGATGACCTCAATGTCCCCCTCCAGGGGGCGGTGGAGAACCGCTCCATCAACTTCCTGGAGTACACCCCAGTGCCACCGGCCACCGGCGCCGACCTCGGGGTAGCCCTGGCCGACACCGCGGATCCGGTGGGCCCTGGCTCGCTCCTGGGCTATGTCATCACCGTGGCCAACGATGGCCCCGACCCGGCCGAGGCCGTGCAGCTGGCCGTCACCCCGGATCCCGCCCTCACCGGTCTCGCCTATGCCATGAATGGCCAGCCGCCGTGGAGCCCCTGGCCGGCGGGTGGCTCCCTGGACCTGGGCATCCTCGACCCGGGCGGCACCAGGGTCATCGTGCTCGGGGGCACGGTGGCGGCAGGCACCAGCGGCACCATGATCCTGACCGCCCAGGTGGCGAGCAGCACCAGCGATCCGGTGCCAGGCAACAACGCCGCCCAGGAGGACACCCTGGTGCTGCCGCCGCTTTTCGCTCTGAACGTCACAGTGAACGGTAACGGGGTGGTCCAGAGCACCGAGCCGGGCATCGACTGCGGCACCGACTGCACCGAGGACTTTCCGGCCGGCACCGATGTCACCCTCCAGGCCCAGGCCGCTGCCGGCGCCATCTTCGCCGGCTGGGGCGGCGCCTGTTCCGGCACCGGCGACTGCGTGGTGCACATGGACGCCCCCCAGACCGTGAGCGCGGAGTTCCGGAGCGGCGAGGTCTACGAGCCGGTGGCGAGCTGGGGGACGCCCGGCTCCGGCCAGGGCCAGCTGGACGGGCCCTGGAGCCTGGCCCTGGACCGGACCGGTCGCCTGTTCGTCACCGAGACCGGCAACAACCGGGTCCAGGTTTTCCGGACAAGCGATGGCTCCTCGCAGGGCTTCTGGGGTGCCCTCCATAACCCGCAAGGGGTGGCGGTCACCCCCGCCGGCGAGGTGATGGTCGTCGACACCCACTACGCCTGGATCGAGCGGTTCACACCGGATGGGACCTCGCTGGGTGGCTTCGGGGAGTTTGGCAGCGCTGATGGCCAGTTCGCCGACCCGGCCGGCGTGGCGATCCGACCCGACGGCCACTTCTACGTGGCGGACACCGACAACCACCGCATCCAGAAGTTCCTGGACGACTACACCCATTACACCTCCTGGGGCTCCCTGGGCACCGGGGAGGGGGAGCTGGACGCCCCTTATGACGTGGCCGTGGGGCCGGACGAAACGGTCTATGTGGCCGATACCAACAACCACCGGATCCAGCGGTTCGATGCCGTCGGCGGCTTTTTGGGCCAGTGGGGCGGATCCGGCTCCGCCAATGGCGAATTCCTCTATCCCAGCGGCATTGCCGTCGACGGTGCCGGCTACGTCTATGTGGCCGACAGCGGCAACAGCCGTATCCAGAAGTTCACGGCCGATGGCCTCTGGGTCGCCTCCTTCGGCACCTACGGTACTGGCCCCGGTGAGCTCAACGGGCCGGCGGACGTGGCGGTCGACCCGGCTGGCAACATCTATGTCAGCGACTACGGCAACAATCGCATCCAGACCTTCCGGCCGGCCAACGCGCCGAGCCGCACCCTCTCGGTAGCGAAGAGCGGCGCCGGCGCAGGCCGGGTGTGGACCGACCCGGCAGGCCTGGACTGCCCGGGGGCGTGCGCGGACGCCAGCGTCGCCTTCCCGGAAGGCAGCACCCTCACCCTTCATGCCCAGGCGGATCCTGGCTCCACCTTCCTGGGCTGGAGCGGCGATGCCTGCACTGGCAGCGGCGACTGTGTGCTGGCCATGACCGGCCATTGGGCGGTGGATGCCCGGTTCGAGCCGGCGGTCGATCCGCTGGCCCTGTTGCCGGCGGAGGACTGGCAGCCGGCCATCGCCACCTGCGATGCCTGGTCCAGCGCCGCCCTGCTCATGAACATCTACACCCTGGCCAACAGCGATCCCGGCCCGAAGGGCTTTTCCGTGGCCGCCACCAGCCCGTGGCTGGCGGTGGCGGTGGTGGACCCGGCGGGCGGCGGCCAGCTGAAGGGCATTGGCCTCAACGGCCGGCCGGCCAGCGCCACCGTGCCCGGCGGCGCCAGCTGGCTGGTGGTGCCTTTCCTGATGCCGCCGGCTTTTGATCTGGCCGCAGGCAGCCACCAGGACACCCTGACGGTCACCAACCACGCCCTGAGCCAGGTCTCCGCCACCCGCACCGTGACCCTGGCCGTGAGCGACCCGGCCCCGGCCCTGGCCGTCTCCTTGTATCCCGGCTTCGGCGATCTCGACGCCAGCGGACCGCGGGGAGGCCCCTTTGCGCCCGACGATCTTGCGGTCTATCAGGTGGAGAACACCGGCTGCCAGGCCCTGGATCTGACGGTGGCCAACACCGCCGCCTGGCTGCGCTTCTTCAAGCTGCCGCCGTTTGACCCGCCGGAGGGCTGGGCAGGTGGCGGCCAGCGCCTCTTCCGGCTCGAGCCCCGGGAACGGGCCTGGCTGGCGGTGCAGCTCGCCCCCAGCACCCGGACCTTGGCCGCGGGCCTCTATACCGACACCATCGAGCTGCTGAACGTGACCAACGGCCTTGGCAGCACGTCCCGGCCGGTGCAGCTGGCGGTGGGCGAATTTGCGGTGTCGCCCGAGGCGGTGCAGGTCGTGGGCGTGGGCCGCGAGGGCGGGACGTTCACCCCGGGCGCGGTCTCCTGGGAGCTGGCAAACGTCCGGCCCCAGGCCATGGACTGGACGGCGGCCAGCGACGTCCCCTGGCTGGATCTGGCGCCGGCGGGCGGCAGCGCCGTTGCCGGCACGCCGGTGCCGGTCACGGCCATTCTCAACGAGGGGGTCGGGCTGCTGTCCCACGGCGTCCATATGGGCAGCATCACCTTCACCGACACGGACACCGGCACCACCATCTTCCGCCAGGTGCGCCTGGATGTGCTGCCCAGCTTCGGCGCCCTGGAGGTGACCTCCCCGGCCGCTGGCCAGGTCCTGGCCTTCCGGCAGCAGGCCGGAGCAGTGGCGCCGGCGGTTCTGGAGGTTCAGTTGGCCAACCCCGGCGGCGAGGCCATCCTCTGGTCCGGCCAGCACGACAGCGCCTGGCTGCTGCTGAACCCGGACAGCGGCAGCCTGCCGCCGGGTGGCACGGTGACGGTGCATCTTACGGTGGATATTGCCGCCCTGCCGGCCACCGACGACGAGACCACCCTGGAATTCACCAACAACAGCAACGGCCAGGTGATCGGCGATTCCCAGCGGCTGGTCAGCCTGGCCGTGGCCTATTCCCTGCCGGACACCGGCCAGGATGCCTGCTTTGCCGCCAGCAGCACGCGGGTGGCCTGCAGCGATCCGGCAGCGCTGGCTGGCCAGGACGCCCAGTACCGGGCGCCGACGGCTGTCCTCCGGAAGCTGAACGCCCGTCTGGAGGAGGTGCCGGACAGCACCCCCTGGCCCGGCTTCCTCTTCGTCCATGACCGCAGCCAGGGCCTCCTGTGGGAGGTGAAGGCCGCCTCCGGCCAGGGTGGCTTCCAGGATCGGGAGGCGGTCTTTTCCGGCACCGCGGCCGGCTCCGGCTACCTGGCCCAGATGAACAGCCGGTACGGCCAGCTGGGGCTCGATCACTGGCAGCTGCCTGCCGTGGCCCAGCTCCGGAACATCGTCAACTACGGCGATTTCGGGCCGCTGCCGGACCGCTTCCGCACCGCCACCGGCAATGGCGCCAACGACTTCCGGTTCTTCCCCCATACCAAGGCCGACGCCTACTGGACCGGCGAGGCGGGGCCGGCGGCCAGCCAGCGCTTTGTCTACTTCGACGATGGGTCTGACTACTACGGCCCGGCCGACAGCCAAGCCTACGTGCGGGCCGTGCACGTCTATCCGCCGTCCGGTGGCACGCCACCCCTGACCGGGGAGCGGTTCCACGACAACGGTGACGGTACGGTGACCGACCTGCGCACCGGTCTGGTCTGGCAGAAGACCGGGATGCTGGAGGGAAGCTGGAGCCAGGCCCTGGCCGCCGCCGAGGCCCTGACCCTGGCCGGCCAGAGCGACTGGCGGCTGCCGGATGTCAAGGAGCTGGCAAGCCTTCTGGACTACGACAGCCTGGGGCCCAAGGCCATGGATCCGCTTTTCGTCCATCCCGCCGGCGCCCGGGCCCAGGCCCTCTACTGGAGCAGCACCACCAGCGAGCGCACACCCGCCGAGGCCTACTTCGTGCGCTTCGACCACGACGGCGAGTACGTGTATGCCGCGGGCAAGGACCGGACCCTCTATGTCCGGGCGGTGCGGGGCGTCAAGGACCGGTGATGGTGGGCGGGATGTTCCATAGCCCGGTGGCCGCGGCCGCGGGGGACGTCGGGCGGGGATCACCTCGGAAAGGGGCGACGCATGCGTCGTCCTTCAGGGGCCGGATTCCCATCCCGGTCCGGCGTTGCGCCTGGGCGAGGGGCCGGGTGCGGGGGCGGGGATGATGCGGCGGCCGCCCCTCCTGACCGATGACGGCATCCTGGCCTGCCGGCCCGAGGACGAGCCGATCTTGAATGAGGCCCTGGGGGTGCCGCAGCTGCCGGCGGTGATGCGCCTGGAGGAGACCAGCGACACCTTGCGGGGCCTGTTGCGGGATCTGGTGGCGGCCGGCAGCCTGCGGGAGCGCTGCTGGCTCATCGGCCGCTCCGGCCATTCCCAGGTGGGGCTGGACGTGGAGCTGGGGGAGGGGGAGCCGGTGATCCATACCGGCCGGCGGCTGGTGGAGCTGCCCATCCTCTTGTCCTCCCTCAACCGCCGGATCCCGGACACCCTGTTCGCCGAGCTGCGGAATCTGTGTGACCGCCAGGCCCGGCTCACCGTGGCCCGGCTGTTCATCCCCCTGAGCGAGCCCCTGGGCCAGGTGGAGGTGGAGGCGGCCATCGCCCAGCATCACCTCCTCCTGCCGGACCGGGCCCGCATCGACGGTGACGGCACCGTCCGGCTGCCGCTGGAGAACATCCGCTACCTTCTGTCCACCACCCTGCTCACCGCAGGCAGCAACGCCCAGCATGTGCTCTTGCAGAGCAAGGAGGCCCTGGGCCTGATCCAGCATCCCTCCTGCTACGGCCTGCCGGCCCAGCTGGAGCCCGGCGAGTTCCTGGTCTCGGCGGTGCACATCTCCCTGGGGCCGTATCTGGCCCTCATTGAGCGCCAGCTCAACCATCCGGAGGTGTTCCACCTGGCGGCCCGGCTCCTGGACGGGGTGCGCACCACCGGCATCCAGGTGCCGCGGCAGGTGGAGCTCTTCCACAGCGGCGACGAGGCCATCCCCACCGGCCGGCTGGAGGTGCGGCTGCGGCTCTATCCGGCGGATGCCGACACCGCCCGGGTGGCCAGCCGGGTCTTTGCCGCCGGCCGGCCGGAGCGGATCATCCGGGACGGGGTGGACTTTGCCGATGCCACCGACATCTTCAAGCTGCCGGTGGCCGAGGCGCTCCTGGCTGGCCTCTCCCGGGCGCCTGGCGAGCGGGGTGCCCACGGCCGTATCGTTGGCCGCAACCGCTCGGTGGAGATCCCCCGGGAGCTGGAGGAGGGGGAGTGGCACGAGCAGGCCCAGAACCGGATCATCTACGAGGTGGTGCGGGGCACCATCCCCTTCGGTGTGCACAAGGGCGGCGAGATCCCCCTGGAGCTGCGGGCCTTTGTGGACAACCTCGAGTCGGTGGGCGGGGCCCAGGAGCTGCGCAAGGTCTTTGTCAGCCACCACTTCCCGGTTACCGACACCCTCCGGGTCCTCAAGCGCAACAACGTCGGGGTCTTCGTCGCCCGCTCCATCCAGGAGGAGGGGGTGGCCATGAACGGCCTGCCGGCGGCGGGAGGGCCCAACATCTATTTTGGCCAGACCACCTACGAGACCTTCTGCGACCTGGCGGAGCGGGACGGGGTGCGCTTCTACATGCTGTTCGGCGAGGGGGAGGACGCCCATGTCCGGGAGTTCTTCCAGGGCTTCTGGGTGACCCGGGGCGCCAAGGAGCATCTGGCCGAGCTGCAGATGGTGGTGGCCATGTACGGCTCCCACGTGGAGGGCACCGAGCAGGTGCTCACCCAGGAGATCGAGACCTTTCTGGCCGAGCTGAACGAGATGCGGGAGATCGCCGGCCGCTTCGCGGTGTGCCACGGCGCCGGCCCGGGGGTGATGCGCATCGCCGACGAGGCGGCGGAGGGCCTGGACATCCTCCGGATCGGCATCGGCATCGATTCCGAGAAGATCGGCCAGAAGGCCAACCTGCGGCCGCCGGTGATGGTCAACTTCCGCAACTCCGCCCGCCACCTGCGCCAGAACCTCCTGGACCGGGTCTCCTTGTGCAAGATCTACAACATCGGGGGCTTAGGCACCCTGGAGGAGCTTTTGATCTCCATCACCAACCTGAAGCTCTTCCAGAGTCTGCCGGCGCCCCACATCTTCGTCGATCCCTTCGGCCTGGGCCAGGGCGGCGAGCACCTGTGGACCTTCATCCTCCGGCAGCTGGCCATCTCGGCCGGCCTGCAGAAGATCGGCACCCAGGCCGTGCGCCTGGCGCCCGCCTGGGTGCCGGACTTCTGCCATCCGGTGAAGAACTACCAGGAGGCCCTGGGCATCATCACCACCTTCCTGCGGGACCCCATTGCCTACTGGAGCCGTACCGGCATCCCGGAGACCGGCCTTCTGGCCGCGGCGGAGAACACCCGCCGCCACCGCCTGGCCCTGCCCAAGACCATCCGCGACGCCATCGAGGTCCTGGCCGCCCGGCAGGGCGCCCCCTGGAGCGACTGATCCCGCCCTCATGCCCCGTCAATCTTCGCCTCCGGAGCTGCTGGCGCCGGCCGGCTCTGTCGCCGCCTTCCAGCAGGCGGTGGCCCGGGGCGCCGACGCCATCTACGTCGGCGTGCCGGGTCTCAACGCCCGCGCCCTGGCCAAGGACATCACGCTGGCCGATTTTGCGGCCCTGGTGGCCTACGGCCACGAGCGCGGGGTCAAGGTCTACGCCGCTATGAACAGCCTGGTGCGCCAGGAGGAGCTGGCAGTGGCGGCGGAGCTTCTGGCCATCCTGGACGGCATCGGCATCGACGCCGTCATCCTCCAGGATCTGGGCCTCTACCGCCTGGCCCGCCGGGGCTTCCCGGGCCTGCGCATCCACGCCAGCACCCTCATGACCGCCCACAACTCGCTGGCGGTGCAGCAGCTGGCCGCCATGGGCTTTGCCCGGGTAGTCCTGGCCCGGGAGATGACCATCGAGGAGATACGATCGGTCCGGTCCCGGACCGCCGTGGAGCTGGAGGCCTTTGTCCACGGCGCCATGTGCTTCAGCTACTCGGGGCTGTGCCTCTTCTCCTCCTTTCTGGGCGGCAAATCGGGCCTCCGGGGCCGTTGTGTGCAGCCCTGCCGCCGCCGCTACCGCTGGGCCGGCGGCCGGGGCGGCGCCGAGGGCGGCTACTTCCTGTCCATGCACGATCTGTGCGGCCTCGATCTCCTGCCGCAGCTGGCCGCCGCCGGCGTGGGCTCCCTCAAGATCGAGGGCCGCATGCGCAGCGCCAGCTACGTGGGCGCCGTGGTGGCCGCCTACCGCCTGGCCCTGGACGCCGCGCCCGGCGACCAGGCCGCCCTGGCCGAGGCCAAGGCGCTCCTGGCCGAGGCCTTGGGCCGCAAGAGCACCTCCGGCTTCTTTGCCTCGCCGTCCCCGCCGGAGATCATCAACCCCGGCCATTCCGGCAACATCGGCCGCTTCCTGGGCCAGGTCCGGGAGGCCCGGTCCGGCAGCTTGCGTCTCTGTCTGCGCCTGGATCTGGCGGTTGGCGACCGGGTGCGGCTCCACCAGGAGGATTCCGGCGAGCGCCAGGCCTTCACCGTCCGGGATCTGCGGCTGGACGGCCGGCCGGTTTCCCAGGCCCCGGCCGGCGCCTCGGTCAGCCTGACTGCCACCCATCCGGCCCGGCCCGGCGACAGCCTCTATCTGGTGGACCGGGCCGCGGGCCGGCTCCTGGGGGAGGGGGCCGGGGTGGACAGCGCGGCCTTTGGCCGGCGGCGTCTGGAGAAGCTCGTGGACCGGGCACACCTCGCGCGCCTCCTGGCCGAGGTGGCGGCACCGGCCCCCTCCCGGCCGGCCCGGCGTCTCGCCTTCTGGCTGCGGGCCGACGGCCTCCCCCCCGGCCGCCGCCGGCTGCCGGTCCAGACCAGCCGCCGCATCGTCACCCTGACCCTGGACCCCGGGAGTCACCGGCTGCCCAAGGCCGATCCTGGCCTGGTCATCGCCCTGCCGCCGGTCATTCTGGAGCCCCAGGTGGAGGGCTATCGCCAGGCCGTGTCCCGGCTGCTGCGCGCCGGCCAGCGCCGCTGGCAGATCGGCCATATTGGCCAGTTGCAGCTTTTCATCGGCCAGCCGGTGGAGATCATGGGCGACTTTACCCTGAACGTTCTCAACAGCGGCAGCCTTCACACCCTGAAGGATCTGGGCGTGGGCGCGGTCCAGGCCTCTTTGGAAACCGACCGGGACAACCTGGCCGCCCTCCTCGCCGCCAACCCGGGCCTGGCCGTAGGCCTTACCCTCTTCGGCCGGCCCGCCCTGTGCACCGCCCGGGCCGCCCCCGCCTGGTTCCGGTACGGCGTGCCCATGATCAGCCCCAAGGGCGAGGAGCTCGTCCTCCAGCGCCGCCGCGGCCTGGTCTTCGTGCACAGCCGCCGGCCCCTCTCCCTGCTCGCCGAGCTGCCGGACCTCGAAGGCCTGGGCCTGGACTACGGGGTCCTGGATCTGACCGCCATGGGGCCCGGCGGCGAGGAGGAGCTGACCCAGGCCCTGGCCGCCAAAGGCCAGGGCCTGCGGGGGGCCACCACCTTCAACTTCCGGGGCCGGCTGCTCTGAAGAAGGAGGACGGCCCGGCGCTTGACGGGCAGGAGCCCCGGGCGGTAAGAATGAACCGGTGGGCTCAACTGGTAGCGCATTGCATCGTGCGCCTCAAGCAGGAATAGTCCAACAGTCTACGCTATTGTTCTGCCCGTTAGCTCAACGTTGGCAAGGGAGATCCGCAATTGAAAACCAGCAGGCGCGCGAAGAAGAGCGGTATGGTGTTTCCCAACAGGAAGATATCGGAAACGTTCCTTGATTTTTCTTCACCACTATTGGGCATGTTGGATGGTGTTGCGGCAAAGGGGGAGATCGAGAAGGTTCTCATCATTACCTACACGGTATGGAACGCGGTTGTGATGGATGAAGTTAACAATACAGATTATGTAGCGAGACTTCGCGCGTCAACCAAACACGATCTGCTGGTGTCTGCGCTGATTGAGCAGTTCATTGCACGAAAGAAGGAGCTTTTTCCGGACGATCTTCGAATGGTCGGCGAGTATAGCGTCACGCTGGACGGACGCGAATGGCGTCTCCATGCCGACGCGAGAGATCCATCGTCGATTCGGTGAGGTCATTGGATCGTGCCAGGATTGACTCCTGTTTTCAGCTCCCTGGCTTGGCGGAGCCAGTCGCACAGCGGGCGACCAGCACACGGGATGCTCTCCAGAAGACTGGCTCAGGCTCCGCGCCTGTTGCGGCCATCATCAGGCTGGAATGAGGTGGATGTATGATCTGGACGATCAGGGTTGACTTGCTGTCCGGTGCCGGTATCGCGGATGACTGGGCGGCAACCATTGAAATCGATTCCAAATCGACCCTCGAAGACCTGCATTTTGCGATTCAGAATGCGGTTTGCTTTGACAATGACCACTTGTACGAGTTCTTTGTTGCAAGAACCGACAGAAGCCGGGACCGGGTTCGTTATGACGAGGAGAACGCTGACATATTTATGAGCCTGGAGAGCCTGTTTCCACTCCCGCAAAACAAGAAGATGTATTACCTCTTCGACTACGGCGACAGCTGGTTGTTCAGGATCAGCAGGGTTCGTTGTGCCCCCAAGGAGCCGAAGCAAGGTGAGAAATATCCAAGAATGGTTGGCGAATCGGGAGTCAAGCCGCAGCAATATCCGGAATGGGATGCCTAGCCCACACCGAACTGGTTGCCTGGTGAATATGAGGAGAACCAGGAGAGCCATTCCGGGCAGAGCAGGCACCGACCCCAAGACACGGTTCACCGAGGGAGTGCCAGGGGGCATACGTGGAAAACCTTCTGTACATCGTCTGGCAGCCAGGCCATGAAATCGGGATCCCGATTGTCGACGAGCAGCACCGGGGCATCGTCTCCACGATCAACTCCTTCTACTACTTCTTCCAGAGGGGTGATGCGGCCACGGTCTACAAGCCGACGCTGGACGTCCTGCACCACTACGCCGCCCTCCACTTCTCCACCGAGGAGGCGCTCATGCGGGCAGCCGGTTATCAGTCAATGGGCGAGCACGTAGCCCTGCACAGCCGTTTTGCGGATCAGGTCCATGCCATGACCGTGCACCGCACGCATGAGGGCGACGTCGAGGATCTGCTGGTCTTTCTGCGGAAATGGTGGCTGGGGCACATCAGCAATGAGGACCGCAAGTACGCCGCCGTGGTCAGAAAGCACCTGGATCTGCTCTGATCGCTGGTGCTCATTCTCCCGGTGCTGGTCTGGCTGGCCCTCCGGCTCGTCCCCGAGGCGCTCCTTGAGGAGCACCGGAGCCGCGGCGTCTCGTGATCTATCCCTTCTTGCTTCTCTGTTCCGGCGGGCCAGCCGTGGCACCGAAGGCCGGGCCCAGGTCGATGTCCAGTCCGGGCAGGATGGTGACCGGGATCGGCTCCGCCCAGGCCCGGTAGGTCCTGGCCTCGTACCGGCCATCCTCCCGGAGCAGATGCACGGTCACGGCCTTCTCGTCCGGGGAGACGATCCAGTATTCCCGCACCCCGTGCTCCTGGTAGAGCGCCAGCTTGGTGATGCAGTCCCGCACCGCGGTGGCGGGGGAGAGGATCTCGATGACGAAGTCGGGCGCGCCTTTGCAGCCGTGCTCGTCGATCCTGGCCGGGTCGCAGACCACGACGATGTCCGGCTGGACCACCGTGTCCGTCTCGTCGTCGTCGGCATCGGGCTGGGCCAGCCGCACGTCGAAGGGAGCGAAGAACACCTCGCAGTCCCGGCCGGTGAGGAACATGGCGATCTGCTTGTACATCTCCCCGGCCAGGCGCTGGTGGCGGGTCGAGGGCGCCGGCGTCATGCAGAAGGGAACGCCCGCGATCAGCTCCCAGCGTTCATCCTCCGACCAGGTGCGGTAGTCGCGGTACGTGAAGCCCTCGTGTTTGCGCAAAGGTAGTGCCATGGCTGGTGCCCTCCGGACGTGACCGTTCGCTGCCGCAGTCCCGGCTCCACCTTAGCCAATGGGCGCGCAGGGCGTCAAGGAGCGGGCGCCCGGCCAGCCGGACCCAGCCAAGTCCTCTGCTCCGGCGCGGCATGGCCGGCCCCGGCCTTTTCGGATGGGGGCGAGGCGGCGGCCAGGGCCTGCACCCGGTCTGCCAGGCGCTCGGCGGCAAAGACCAGGGACTCGAGATCAAGAACCTCCAGCACCCGGCGGTCGAAGAGGATCTTGACCCGGGCGGCAAAGCCCTCCTCCGGCTCCGGCGCCCAGTAGAGCACCAGAAGCGGCAGCCGGGGCAGGACCGGGATGATCATGGCTGCGGTGGCGGTGGGGTCGTCCTGGGGCCGGCCGTCCAGGGCCTGGGCCAGGACGACAAGCCGCTCCGCGGCCAGGCTGGCAAACAGCTCGGCCAGCCTTTCCTCGCCGTAGGTGCGCAGGGTCTTGATCTTGGAGATCGAGCTGGGCAGGCTCTCCATCCCCACCCAATCCTGCCGGGGCGCCGCAGCACCGCCGCCCGCCACGTAGTTGCACAGCAGGATCTGGTCCCGGGGATCCTCCGGCTCCCTGCCGTCCAAAAGGAGGCCTGCCCGGCCCAGGAGCACCTCCTGGCCCAGGTAGCGGAAGCGGAGGCCGGCCGCACCGGCATCCCAGCGGCAGCCCAGGGCCGCGGCCAGGGCGGCCAGGTCCAGGGCCACGACCTTGGCCCGCAGCTGGTGCGCCAGCTGCCGCTCCTGGTCAGGAGGGGGTCCTGCCTCCCGGCCCAGCCCGGCGGGCAGGGCCGCCAGGTCGAGATGGGGGCAGGCCTGGGGCCGGGCGCCGCCCCGGGTCACCGCCACGGCAAAGGCCAGGCA
>JBFMBH010000077.1 GCA_040755095.1 Thermodesulfobacteriota bacterium | reverse complement strand
CGGGTGCGGTGCCAGGCGAGTCGGTGGGGTCGGCCTCTTCTGCTGCCAGACAGCTCCGACACCGCGCCGGAGCCGCCTTGGCCGGCTGCCCGGAAAATTGAAACAGACTTGTCGAGCACCCCGTTCATTCGGACCTCAAGTCCGACAGGCTCCTAGTCCACATCCAGGTTGCGGCAGGCGACCTCGGTGGCCACCACCCGCCGCCGGAACTGGTCGCCGGCGGCGGTGTAGAACCCGGTGCCGCTGCTGTTCAGGTAGGTGGTGGTGTCGTTGACCGTGGCATCCGGGTTGATGGTCCGCACCAGGATGCTCACCCGCACCGTCCGGATCTCGTTCAGATCGGCGGTCACCGCGCCGTCTTGATCCAGGTATACGAAGTCGATGGCATCGACCCCGTCCACCAGAGATCTGGTCTCGCCAACCACCGTATTGTCGTTGCGGTCCAGCTCACCACCCACCACCGAATAGGTGAGGTCCTCACCAGTGTCAGCCAGGTCGCCGTCCTCGTTGAGATCCATGGTGAAGGTGATCTGGCTGCTGCCAGCGAGGGTGATGCCGGCATCGGCATCGCCCGTGGGATCAAAGCCAGCCATGCGCAAGTCCTTGGCCAACCGCGACAAGGCGATGCGCCCGTTCTGCTGCATGGCCAGCATCTCCTCCTGGGCATCACCGGCGCTGGAATACGTGACATAGCTCATGTAGATGCCGCCGCAGGCTACAAAGGTCAGCGCCAGCGCCACCATCAGCTCCACGATGGTGAAGCCGGCGCTGGCAATGGGGTGGCGGGGGGGCTGACGGGACACGAGGTTCCTGTTATAAGTAGAGGTGTCGGGACCGTGGCGGGCCGGCCGGGTCGGCCGGCAACAACGTCCATCCCCAGCGGCTTCCAGGAGCGCGATCATGATCCCTGTCAAGAGGACCTCTGTCGTCCCGGGCTTCTCCCTGGTGGAGCTGATGATCGTTCTGGCCATCATCGGCATTCTGTCGGCGGTGGCCGTGCCGGCCTACATGAACCACCTGTACCGGAGCCGGCAAAACGACGCGGTGCAGATCCTCATGGACATCCAGCGCACCCAGGAGATGTTCCACGCCTTGAACGATGCCTATGCCCCGTCCATCGGCGCCCTGGGCGCCTTCACCGACACCCACTTCGACACCGCCCATTACGCCTTTGCGGTGACCGTCGCCAGCACCGACTCCTTCCTCGTCACCGCCACCGGCGACCCCAACGGCGACGGCACGGCAGGCGACAACTGGAGCATCGACGAGGACGATCGCCAGCCCACCCACGAGCCCAGCTCCGAGGCCCTCACCTTCTCGCTCATCGACCAGATCCTGTAAGGGGTTGACCGGCGCCGGCCCCCGGTGGTCAGCGCAGCTGCCAGGCCCCATCCCGCCAGACCCGCACCCGCACCCGGCCAACGGACGAAAGCACCACGGCATAGGGCGCCACCCGCATCTCCGTTGGCGCGCCGGCGTCATCCGGGTAGTAGAGATAGACCGTGCCGGCGACGGCGGTGCCGTTGGACTGGAAGGTGGTGAAGTTGTTGCCGAAGGAAAAGGACACCCCGTCGGTGACGACGAGCGCACCGCCGCTGGGCGTGGTATCCGGGCCATCGGCAAAATCGATGTCATAGAGCTCCACCCCGTCCGGAAAGGGCACCACCCTGATCAGGGTGTCCGCCAGGGTCGGATCCGGGTCTTCGGTGTAGGTGCCGTCCGGGGCACCGGCCGGGAAGTCATCGATCCAGATCCGGTAGCCGTCGTCGGCATCGCCGTCGCCGTCCAGGTCGGTGTCCAGGAGGAAGTCCACCCGCACCGTCTGGTTGCGGCTCACCGCCTCGAATCGAGCCATGTTAAGATCGGTGCGCAGGCCCAGGGTGCCGGCCTTGACGTCGGCCCGGGGATCGGCGAACTCCCACACCACCGCCGCCGCCAGAATGCCGGCGATGGCCAGGACGACCATAAGCTCCACCAGGGTGTAGCCCTGATCGCAACGGCTGCCGGAATGGTGGACGGGTCTGCGCATGGTGATCCGCTCTGGTCAGGAGCAAGAAGCGTACCGCCTTCTTGCCCGGATGCCTCTCCCATTCTTCCCTCCCGCTGGCCGGGGATCAAGTCCAAAAAGGACTCCCCCTGACCGTTGCCAGGTCGGAGCCCAGCCCGGCGGCCTGTCGTCCCTTCGGGCCTGATCTGCCTTCCACAAGGGAGAATAAAGATATTTTATCAAAAAAGTTAATACTTCAACACCCCTTCCCACCCGGCCGGTGGCCCGAGATGGGGACGCGCCGCAAGTCCTCCTTGAACCCGGCCGGGCAACCTGATAGAACGGTTGCGGGGCCGCTGCTCCGGTGGCCCCGCAACCCGCCTTCCGGCCGAGAACATGACCAGAGCCCGACCCCTCATCGATACCCAGGAGTTCCTGTCCCTGTCCTCGTTCCTCAACTACCAGCTCTCCGGCGAGCCGGTGAACTGGCGCGGGATTCTCGATCTTCTGGTGGGGGACAAGGAAGCCCCGGTGGCGGATGATCTGCTCCTGGACGGCCTGGCCTATCTGGGTGAGGCGTACGGCGGGCAGAAGCGCCGGCTTGGCCCGTTGGCCATCCTCCATCCCATCCGGGCCGCCTCGCTCCTGGCCATGGCCCAGGATGAGCCCAGCTCCCTGGATCTGCTCACCACCCTGCTCCACGACAAGGACGAAGACATCCGGGAGGAGCTCTACGAACCGGACACCTGGGACCACCTGGAGGAACGGTACCGCCGGATCGTGATCCAGATCGATGCCAACGCCAACTGGTTCCTCCACGAGCGGCTCCACTTCCTGACCAAGCCTCGGGGCCAGTGCTACAACACCTATCTCGGCCATCTCATCGAGAACGCCCGAGGGATCCCGGCCCTCCTGGCCATCAAGCTGGCGGATCGGCTCGACAACACGTTGGACCTCCGGGTGGATCTGAGGGACTTCACCGACTCCATCCACTGTTTCCAGGTGCTCTTCGACATCCTGTTCGTCAATGCCTACCGGGGGCTGAAGCTCCGGCAGCCCCATCCCATGGCCCGCAAGATCAACGGTGCCATGCGCCTGTATCAGTTGTACAAGAACGCCCTCTTCCTCTCCCTGCTCCGGGCCGCCGGCCCGACCCTGGAGCCGGCCGCCGACCGGCTCTTCCTCTCCCTGGCGGTGGCCAGCATCCGGGAGGCGCAGACCAATCTCCTGCATCTTTTCGCCTACCACATCAAGGAGCCCGGACAGCAGCGGGCCCTGCTCATGGACGTCCTGGCCTACGCCCATGCCGACGGCTTCCACCAGGTGCGCCGCCGCGGCTCCCATCGACTGGACGGCCTCTTTCTCAACCACTTCGTCTTCGACAGCCGGGAGCAGAAGCGGGAGGGCCTGGCCGCCCTCTACCGGGACAAGTCTCTCATGGCCTCAGCCGCCGTGGCCTTCATCGCCGTTTTCGCCAGCTTCATCAACGACCCCACCTTCTTCATCCGCGGCATTTCCCCAGCCGGCATCACCGCCCAGGATTGACAGCGCACCCCCCCGACTGCAGCGGGCTTCCACCTTCTACGCCGTTGGCAAGGAGGGCAGGTGGCCAGGGTTGAGGGAGGAGGCTGGCCCGACCTGGGGCCGAAAGTCCGGGGTCCACTGGGGCCGGCTGCCGAGATCCTGGACAAAGCCGGGCAGCCCCAGGGCCTCCAGGTGCCGCTGCACCAGGTGGTACTCGGTTTCGGTCACAGGCCGGTCGATTTCCGGGAAGCGGGCGGCCTGATGAGCAGGATAGTACTGGGCCATGAGGCTCACATGGGTGCGCGGTCCCAGGAGGTCGGCCAGCCAATCCAGAGCGAGGTCGACGCGGTTGACGTTGCCGGGCAGGACCAGCAGCCGGCACAACAGGCCCCGCCGGGCCAGACCCTGGTCGTCCAGCTGCAGGTGGCCCACCTGCCGGTGCATCTCCCGGATCGCCCGCTGGGCGACCGCAGGGTAGTCGCCGGCGGCCGAGTAACGGCTGGCGGCGGCGACCACCGCATAGCGCAGATCCGGCAGATAGATGTCCACCAGGCCTTCCAGGCTGGATAGGGTCGCCGGCTCCTCGTAGGCGGAAGAGTTCCAGACCACCGGCAAAGTGAGGCCCCGGGCCCGGGCCAGCTGCAAGGCGGCCCGCACCTGGGGCGTGAAGTGGCTGGGGGTCACCAGGTTGACGTTGTGAGCCCCGGCCGCAGCCAGCTCCAGCATGATGGCCGCCAGCTCCTCGGGCCTTCGCTCCGCACCCCAGCCCAGCTGGCTGATCCGGTAGTTCTGGCAGTAGACACAGCGCAAGCTGCAGCCGGCAAAGAAGATGGTGCCGCTGCCCTGGCCGCCGGACAGTACCGGCTCCTCGCCATGATGGAGCTGCCAGAGGTTGACGGCCGCCAGGGCGCCGCCGCCGCAGAAGCCTCGCTTGCGCCGGCGGTCGACGCCGCACCGGCGGGGACACAATCGACAGCTGGCCAGGTCGTCGTCTGGAATCGGCCGCATGAAGGCAGAGCTTGGCTCGCCGGTGGCCCCGGGGCCGACCAGGCCTAGGGCCGCGGCTGGGCGCGGAGGCGGCGGGGCAGAAGATGGTTGTAACCCTGGTGCAGGAAGTGGTCCAGGCCCTCCAGGGCCGCCAGCCGGCCCTGCTGGAAGGCCGCCTCGTCGGAAGCGCCGGCCGTATCGGCCTGTCTCCGCCGGGCCTCGGCCTCCTGGCTCCGGTTCCGGATGGTCTCGTGCAGCTCCAGAAGATAGATGTAGGCCATGGCCGCTCCGTCTAGAAGTACTTCTGATTCTTCAAGTCGTAGCTCTCCGACAGCCGGCCGCGGAAGAAAAGCAGCTCCTCGACCATCCCCTCCTGAAACCGGGCCGAGGAACGGTCCCCCTGCGCGACGGCCGCCGCCAGCCGCTCCCGGGCCCGGGCCAGCTCCTGACTCAGAAACGCATGGATCTGGACCGAAAACTCGTGGGCCATGGTGCCTCCTCCTTGCGGCTGGATACAGGCCCCAAGCTATACCCCGAGGCCGGGCGGCCGGCAAGGGCGGAGCTGCGGCCCGCGGCCGGGAAGGACTACCACAGCTGCAGGGGATCGAGCACCAGGTTGACCAGACCGTCCGGGGTGATCACCGCGCCAAGCACCCCAGGCGTCCGCGCCAACAGGCCCTTCCGGGGCTTGAGGACATACCTCTCCTCCCGGAAGAAGCGATCCACCTCCAGGGCCACCCGCCGCTGGCCCTGACGGAGGATGACCAGGGAGCGGAGCTGCTCCCGGCCCGGGTCAGCTGCCGGCGGACCGGGCTCCCGTGGGCCTTCCCCGAGAAGGCCTGCCAGGCTTTTCACCGGCAGGATCTCCTGGCGCACCACCACCATGGATTCACCCCGATGGCCATGGAAGGCGGCCGAGTCGACCTTGACCGCTTCCACCACCTGTTCCAGCGGCAGGTAATAGTGGGCGCCGCCAGCCGCCACCTCCAGACCGCCGCTGACCGCCAAGGTCAGCGGCAGGGTGAGGCTGATCGCGGTACCGCTCCCCTCCTGGCTGCTGAGGAAGACGGTGCCGCCAATGCCCTCCACCGCCCGCCGGACCACATCCATGCCCACCCCCCGGCCCGAAACCTCGCTGATGGCCGCAGCGGTCGAAAAGCCCGGCAGGAAGACGTGCTGATGCAGCTGCTCCCGGGTGAGAGCCTGGGCCTGGCCGGCGGAAAGAAGGCCACGGGCCACCAGCTTGGCCCGGATCCGCTCCGTGGACAGGCCCCGACCGTCATCCCGGACGGAGATCAGAACCGACTGACCGTGCCCCACCGCCTGCAGGACCAGAGCTCCTTCCGGTGCCTTGCCGGCCCGGACCCGCTCCTCGGGACTTTCCAGACCGTGATCCACGGCATTGCGCACCAGATGCACCAGGGGGTCGGTAATCGCCTCCACCACCGCCCGGTCCAGCTCGGTATCGCCACCGCGCAGCTCCAGCCGCACCTGCTTGCCCAGCTGGCGGCCGAGGTCCCGGATCAGCCGAGGAAAACGGGCAAAAACGTGACTGACCGGCGTCATGCGGGCGGCCATGATGGCGTCCTGCAGCTCTTCTCCCAGGCGGGAGACCGAGCCGACTGTCTCCTTGATCCGGGAGGCCAGCTCCGCCGGTAGACCGGTAGCGACCAGCCGTCGGGCCAGCTGATCCAAGGCGGTCCGGGACACCAGGAGCTCGCCGATGAGGTTCATGAGCCGATCCAGCCGGTGCTGCGGCACCCGGATCATGGCGGACGGTGCCGTGGCCGCCGGCGACAGGGCCTCGGCGGCCACCGGGCTGGCAGCTGGCTTCAGCTCCGTTTGCAGCCGATCCGCCAGATCGCCCAACCCCCTCGGGATGCGCTCCAGGGCGGCCAGGGCAGCAGCCTTGCCCTGCCCCTGCCAGTCGGCGGTCAGGGCCCGAACAGCCGCTATGCCCTCCTGCGCCAAGGCGATGATCTCCTGCTGCCGGCCCTCCCGGGCCGCCTTGCCCAGATCCCGCAAGGCCAGCCCCATCCGGCGCAAGGCTTGCGGCCGAACCGCCTCATCATCCAGATGACGGCGTCCCCGCTCCAAGGCGGCCAGGGCCTCCCGGAGAAGCCGCAGGCACGGGGATTCCTCGGCAGCCAGATTGCCGGCTACCCTTCCGGACGGCCCAGGCGGCCCGGCCGCTGGCGCCTCGACCGAGGCCCGGGCCCGCTCGATCCTGGCCACCAGATCCGCCACCTCCCCTCCGGCCTGTCCACAATTGAAGGCTGCGAGCAGGCCGCGCAACCGGTCCAGGATCACCAGGAGGAGATCGATATCCCCGGCGCCCAGAGCCTGGCCACCATCCCGCAGGGCCTGGAAGTGGCTCTCGGCGGCATGGCCAAGGGTCTGCATCCGGGCCAGGACATGATCCCTGCGGCCCCTTTCCTCGGCGATGAAAGACAGGACCACGCCAGCGTTGCCCTTGACGGTGTGGAAGCCCCGCATGATGCGGTTGATGGCTTCCACCTGCCCCTGGCCGTCGACCTCGCAGGCCAGGATCGCTTCCTCCACCCGGTCCAGCCGATCCGCCGCCTCGGCCGCAAATTCCCGGCAGATGTCGGCCCAGATGCCGTCGTGGCCGGCAGCCGGCGACGGTGCGCCGGCAGCTGGCCCGGTCGCGACCTCTGCGCACTGCCCGCGGCCGGCAGCTGTCCTGGTCTTTCGGGAACGAGGCATGGCGTGGGCGCCTGTGGTTGCTCCAGCTTGCATGCAGACTCCCCGACAACGGCGTCGAGGCTGTTCCTTCTATCCTAGGAAATTGGTCAATAAACGTCTACCGCTTGTCCTTGTGCCACGACCCGCACTTGACAACGGGTCACCCATACCGATTGATAAGGAAAGAGGACCGCTCATGCAGAAGCTGCGCATCGCCGCCCTGGCGGTCATGGTGGTGGCCATCGGCCTGGCCCACCTGTTGACGCCGGGCCAGTACCACTTCTTCCACGACACCTTCCGCCGGCTATCCTACTTTCCCATCGTTCTGGCTGCCATCTGGTTCGGGCTGCGTGGCGGCCTCACGGTGGCCGTCCTGTCCTCCGTGGCCTTCACTCCCCATCTGGCGCTGTTCCTGGCTCGGGATCCTGGGGCATCCCTCAGTGAGCTTACCGAGGTGCTGCTCTATCTGGCCGCCGGCACGGTCACCGGCTTCATCGCCGGCCGGGAGGCTCGCCTGCGCCGGCAGTACCAGGAGGCCTCTCAGAACCTGGAGCGCTCCTACGCTCGCCTCCACGACCAGGCCCAGCTCCTGCTGGAGGCGGAGGAGCAGCTGGGGGCCAGTCAACGCCTGTCGGCCCTGGGGCAGCTTGCCGCGACCCTGGCCCACGAGATCAAGAACCCGCTGGCCGCCATCCGGGGGGCAGCCGAAATCCTGCGGGAAGACCTGCCCGCTGGCCATCCGAAGGAGGAGTTTGCCGATATCCTTCTCAAGGAGGTCAACCGGCTGAACGCCACGGTCGAGGAGGTGCTGCGCTATTCCCGGGGGGTGCCCAGCCGCTCGACTCCGTGGGAGCCCTTGCGGCCAGTGGTGGAGCGGGTGGTGACCCTGGTGGAAGGGCAACGCCGCAAGAAGGCCGTCCAGCTGACGGTGGCCGGCCTGACCGAGGCTGGCGACCGGCCGGTGGACGGCGGCCGGCTGACCCAGGTGCTGTTGAATCTGGTCATCAACGCCATCGAGGTCGTGCCCGCGGCCGGCGGCCGGGTGGAGATCCGGGTCGCCGCCGACCCGGATGCCCTTGAGCTGGCGATCCGGGACAACGGTCCCGGCGTGCCGGCGCAGGATCGGCAGCGGATCTTCATGCCCTTTGTCTCCAACAAGGAAGGGGGCACCGGGCTGGGCCTGTCCCTGAGCCGCAAGCTGGTGGAGGGCCTGGGCGGCCAGCTCCTGTGCGGGGAGGGGCCGGAGGGCGGCGCCCTGTTCACCATCCGCCTGCCGGTCCCAGGATCGCCCGCCGGAACGCCCCCGTCACCGGAGACGCTGCCATGACCGCCACGGTCCTTCTCATCGACGACGATCCCTCGTTGCGCCGGGTCACCGAGTACAACCTGGCCGCCGCCGGCTTCACCGTCCTGCCCGCCGCCTCCGGCGCCGTTGGCCTGACTCTGTTCCGGACCCGGCGCCCGGATCTGGTGATCACCGATGTCCGGCTGGGGGACATGGATGGCCTGGCGGTGCTGGCCGCGATCAAGGAGGAGAATTCCGAGACGCCGGTGATCGTCATCACGGCCTTTGGCTCCATCGAGCTGGCGGTCCAGGCGATGCAAAAGGGGGCCTTCACCTTCCTCACCAAGCCCTTCGACCGGGAGGCCTTGCGGCTTGCCGCCCACCAGGCCCTGGAGCTGGCAAGCCTCCGGGTCCGCAACCAGGCCCTGACGGAGGAGTTGGACCGGCTGGCCGGCGTCGATGGCATCACCACCAGCAACCCGGCCATGGCCGAGATCCTGGAAACAGCCGTGGCGGTGGCGGCCAGCGAGGCAACGGTCCTGATCACCGGCGAGTCCGGCACCGGCAAGGAGCTGCTGGCCCGCCTCATCCACCGGCGCTCCCCTCGCCGCGACCATCCTCTCGTGGCGGTGAACTGCTCGGCCATTCCGCCGACCCTGATCGAAAGCGAGCTCTTTGGTCACAAGAAGGGCGCCTTTACCGGTGCGGTGGCGCACCGCAAGGGTCGTTTCCAGACCGCCAACCACGGCACCCTCTTCCTGGATGAGGTCGGAGAGCTGCGGCCGGATATGCAGGCCAAGCTCCTGCGGGGTCTCCAGGAGCGGGAGGTGGAGCCGGTGGGCGCTGACCGGCCGGAGCGGGTGGACGTCCGCATCATCGCTGCCACCAATCGGGACCTTGAGGAGGCCATCCGCCGCGGCGAGGTCCGGGAGGATCTCTTCTACCGCCTCAGCGTCATCCACCTGCATCTGCCGCCCTTGCGGGAGCGGCGGGAAGACATCCCCGCTCTGACTCGACAGTTCCTGGACCGTCTGGGTGCCCCCCCGGAGGTCCGGTTCAGCGAGTCTGCCCTGGCCCGCATGCATCACTACGCCTGGCCGGGCAACATCCGGGAGCTCCAGAATGTGGTGGAGCGCTGCCTGATCCTGAGGAAAGGACCGGTCATCGAGGCTGGGTCCCTCCAGCTGCCAGAGCCGGCTGCCCCGGACGCCTTTCCCCTGCCGGAGATTCCTGACGAAGGCATCAGCCTGGAGGCAGTGGAGCGAGCCCTGGTGGAGAAAGCCTTGGCCAAGGCCGGCAACAACCGCTCCGAAGCAGCCCGTCTCCTGAAGATCCCCCGCCACGTCCTCCTGTACCGCCTCGCGAAGTTCGGCCTCTGAGCCGCTGCCGGCCTGCTGCAGACTATTCTCCAGAGGGTGAAGAATAGTCTGCAGACTCATCCACCTCCGCCGAACATCCCCGATTGCCTGGCCGTGGGCTTCTGATGTTTTTTTGCATGAAATCAAAGCGTTACCAATTGAGTCCCATCCTGGGCACGCCCCATGCATTGAGATGTCGCCGTAACCAGCCACCGAGGCCCTGCCCCATTTTCCGATCGGAAGGAGACACGTCCATGCCCCGCAAGCCGTTCCACCTCGCTGTCATGACCCTGGCCGCCCTGCTGGCTGCCGCTGGCCTTGCGGTCGCCGAGCCGATCCGCACCACGTTGCAGGTAGACAACCTGACGTGCGGCGCCTGCCTGTCCCGGATCAGCAACGCGTTGTCGACCGTGGACGGGATCAGCGCCATGGATGCCAGCCTGCAGCAGGGGCTGGTGATGGTGGACCATGATTCCAGTCTGGCCGCCGAACAGGTGGCCCGGGTGGTCACCGAGGCCGGCTATCCGGCCCGGGTCCTCGGTCAGTCCCCGCCCCCGTCGCCGGCTGCCGCCGGCCCTGAGGGCGGGACGCCGCCCGCCGCGGCTGCCGGCCGCAGCGGCTGCGGCGGCTGCGACAGCCCGGCCTGCGGCGCCACAGCCGCCGCCTGGCAGCAGCTGTGGCAACGTCTGTCCGGCGGCCGATAGCGGACCGGCCCTGCTGCACGTCTTGTTCATCATCTTCATGAGGAGTCTGCCATCATGCGAACCGCCAAGACCGTCTTTGTAACCGTTCTGCTTGTCGCTGCCCCCCTGACCGTCCTCGCCTTCTGGCCCTGGAGCAGTGGTCCCCAGGAGCTTGCATCCCAGGAGGGCGTGCTGCGCATCCCGGTATCGAGTCTGGGGGACGGCCGGGCCCACCACTACCAGACCCGGGCTGCCGACGGCACCAGGGTGATCTTCTTCGCCGTCAAGGACGCCCAAGGCCGGATCCGCACCGCGGTGGACGCCTGCGACGTCTGTTACAAGGCCGGCAAAGGCTTTGTCCAGGACGGCAGCTTCATGGTGTGCGAAAACTGCGGCCAGCGCTTCGCCATCAGCCGCATTGGCGAGGTCAAGGGAGGCTGCAACCCGGCACCGTTGCCGGCGACCATCGAGGACAACGAAGTGCGTATCCTGACGAGCGACATCGACCTGAACAGCGGGTACGCCAAGTACCGGCGCCTGTGATCCGCCGGACGAGGAGAAGACTATGCCGTATGATCCTGAGAAATACCGCGCCAAGCGGGAACGGGTCCTGGGGGTGCGCCGCCGCGGTGTCGGCTTCGGCACCCTGGCCGCTGCCGTGACCTGCCTGATCCTCGGCGGGCTGGCCACCCTGGTCCTACCTCAGACCATTGCCGCCCTGCAGACCCGCCATCTGGAGGACGCCATCTTCCGGGTCACGGTCCAGGGACTCTGGCCGGACGAACCGGTAAGGATCCTGGCCGCCCAGCCGGGGGTGCGCAGTGTGCGCTCCGAGCCGGAGCGGGGCCGGCTGGTGGTGACCCTGGACAGCTCGACCACGGATCCGAATCGGGTCGACGCCTTTCTTCACAGCCAGGGCGTCGAGGCGATCCTTCTCAACCGCGTCGGCCACGCCGGCCGCGAGCACAACCGGGAGCCGTGACATGCGACTGGCCTCCATTTCCCTCAACAACCTGCGGCGTCGCAAGGCCAAGATGCTCTTCCTGGTGACCGGTCTTCTCATCGGCATCGCCACCATCGTCACCCTGGTGGCCATCACCGAGGCCATGAGCCGGGACATTGAAGAACGTCTGGATCAGTTCGGCGCCAACATCGTCATGGCCCCCCGGAGCGACCAGCTGTCTCTGAGCTACGGCGGCGTCGCCGCGGGTGGCGTTTCCTACACGTTGCAGGAGTTTGCCGAAGAGGACTTGGCGCGCATCCGCACCATCAAAGACAGCCGCAACCTGGGGGCAGTGGCACCCAAGGTACTGGGCGCTGTGACCATCAACGGCCGCCAGGTGCTGCTCATGGGCGCCGATCTGGCCGTGGAATTCAATCTCAAGACCTGGTGGCATGCCAACGGCACTTTGCCCAGCCAGCCCGACCAGCTCCTGGCCGGGGATGAGGCGGCCCGCGCTCTGGGCCTGCACCCGGGAGGCAGCATCACCCTGGCCGGCCGCCCCTTCACGGTCACGGCCATCCTCGCCCCCACCGGCGGGCCTGAGGACACCATCCTGGTGGGCGACCTGCATACTGTCCAGCAGATCCTGGGCAAGCCGGGCCGGATCACCCTGGTGGAGATCGCCGCTTTCTGCCGGGACTGCCCCATCGAGGAGATGGTGCTGCAGATCGCCGAACAGTTCCCGGACGCCAAGGTCACGGCGCTCAAGCAGGCGGTCCTGGCCAAGATGCAGTCCATCGAGCTCTTCCGTTCCTTCAGCTACGGGATCTCGTTTCTGGTGATCCTGGTGGGCTCCCTGCTGGTGTTCGTGACCATGATGGGCTCGGTGAACGAACGGACGAGGGAGATCGGCATCTTCCGGGCCATCGGTTTTCGGCGTGGCCATGTCATGCAGATTATCCTCCTGGAGGCCCTCCTGGTGGGCCTGGTGGGAGGCACCCTCGGCTTTGCCGCCGGCAACGGCATCGCCTGGCTGGTCGTCCCCCTGGTCCTGCCCCAGGGGGGACTGGCCGGCATCAACTTCTCCCTGGGCGGGGTGGCCGTGCTGCTGGCCGTCGGCCTGAGCCTGGCCGCCAGCTTCTATCCCGCCCAGAAGGCCAGCCGCCTCGATCCCAGCGAGGCCTTGCGGGCCCTCTAGTCCCTTCCTGCGACAGGAGACGCCATGGAAGTCCCAGTTGAGCACCTCATCGAGTGCCACGGTATCGGCAAGGATTACGGCACCGGCGACCACCTGGTCTCGGCGATCCGCTTCATGGACTTTGCCATTGACGATGGCGAGTTCGTCACCATCATGGGCCAATCCGGCTCGGGCAAGAGCACCCTGCTGGCCATCCTGGGCGGCCTCAACCGTCCCACCCGGGGCCAGCTGCTGGTGGATGGCCTTGATATTTACCGCCTGACCAGTGAGCAGCGGGCGGATTTCCGCAGCGAATACCTGGGGTTCGTCTTCCAGTCCTTCCAGCTCATCCCTTATCTGACGGTGCTGGAGAACGTGCAGTTGCCCATGGCGGTGAGCGCCGGCGTCAAGGGCCACCAGGAGGCCATGGCCCGGGAAGTACTGACCCGGGTCGGCCTGGGCGCCAAGATGCACCGCCTGCCGGACCAGCTGTCCGGCGGCGAGCAGGAGCGGGTGGCCATTGCCCGCGCCATCGTCAACCGGCCGCCTATTTTGCTGGCCGACGAGCCCACCGGCAACCTGGACAGCCGTACCGCCGGCGAGATCATGGCCCTGCTCCAAGGGCTGAACCAGGAGGGCCAGACGGTAATCATGGTGACCCACAATCCCGACGCATGCCGTTACGCTGGCCGCACCATCCTGGTGCAAGACGGCGCCTGCCTGTCCTGATCTGCCCTCCCCCGTGACACCGGGCCGCCAGGAGCCTTCCTCCCCTGGCGGCCCGGTCGCCTCGGTTCCTCTCGCCCTGCCATCCCGCCCCCCACCTGCTTCCCCACCTTGCCCGATCGGCGACGTTGGCCTCACCCTCGTGAGGGCGGTCCACCACCATCCCTGCGGTCACCGATCGGCTTATCGGCTCCCAGCCCCTCAAGGATTGTTCTTGACAAGGCTAGTAGAATCGTATATTGCCTTGCATGAAATGAATGAGCGCTCAATGTTGATGCGGCGCCCCAGTTGCCACTGAAGGTCAGCCGCGACGGCGGCCTTCCCCCCCCTGACCAGGAGAACCGCAGTGTCCATGCCCATTCCCAGGTCTCGGCTGGCTCTCCCGGCGGCAGGCGCCGCCGTCGCTGTCTTTCTCGCTCCTGCCTTCTCGTGGGCGTCCGGCGCCTCGCCCCAGTTCTATGCCTCGGTGTGGCTCGTCCGCCTGTGGCTGGGCCTGGTGGGCGGCACGGTGGCGGTGATGTCTCTGATCTATTGCCTGGAACATCACACCAGCGGCCATACGCTGCATCCGGCCCGTGGTGCCGGTGGCGAAACCGTGATCACCAAGGCACCGAGACTGAGCTACCTGAACCTGTCCAAGGGCATGGCGGGGGTAGTGGTGGGCTCCCTGCTCATGGTCACAGCTGCCTTCCTGCTGCCGGACAAGCGCACCGGTGCCGAAGGCATTTGCCGGGTTATGGAAGGCCTCAAGGCTTGCCAGGTCATTCTAAGCGAGAAGCTTGAAGCGAGGCACGACACCGTTGCTGCCAAGCGAGGGGCGCGGTGAGGTATTCAGACAACCGCACGGGATGGGACGCTCAAGGAAAGGACAAGTTCAAAGGGAGGATTTTCGATGGGCAATTTGTCGCTGACGGATGTGTTTGGCTACCTGTTCCTGGCCCTGTCGCTTGTGGCCACCTTCTCCCTGCTCATGAAGTCCATGAAGGACGACTGGAGCCCCAAGGATAAGGTGAACCAGACGGTGGTCCTCATTGTCCTCACCATCCTGGGGGCGATGATCGGCGGCGCCCTGCTCATCGGCGGTTGATCGGCCGTCGATGGTGAGCTCGTTGCTGATACGGTTGGGACGAAGGGACAGACGTCTGGCAGGGCGACGGACCTCCGAGCCTATGGTGACCTGCGGCCGACGCCTCCTGCCGAGGGAATCCGGCCACACCCGGGCCCAGGGGGTAACGGACCCGGCGGTGACGAAGGCAGGGCGTGAGTGACATGACCCGAATGCGCATCCTATTCTTGGTCCTCGTGCTGGGCGGAGCCCTCCCCCTGGTGCCTTGGTGTCAGGCCTCAGCCCAGGAGGAGTGCCTGGAGTGTCATGGCGATCAAAGCCTGACTACCACCCGGGGCGGGCAGGAGGTCTCCCTGTACGTGGCCGGCGACCTGTTCGCCCTGTCCGTCCACGGGGGGGCCGGCATCGGCTGCCAGGACTGCCACACCGACGCCACAGAAAGCCCGCATCCCGAAAACCTCCTGGAGGTGGATTGCGGCAGTTGCCATGGGGAAGTGGCCACGGCGATGGGGCGGGGGGTTCACGCCGGGGTGGGGGCCAAGTGCACGGACTGTCACGGCAGCCACGACATTCGACCCGCCTCCGACCCCCAATCCCGGGTTCATCCGTTGCGGGTGGTGGATACGTGTGGCAGCTGCCACGCCGATTCCAGTGTGGTCGGCGACATGGCAACCGCCTTCACCAGCTACGAGGCGGGTCAGCACGGGATTTCCAGCCGCAAGGGCCTGCTGGGGGTGGCTGTCTGCACCGACTGTCACGGCAGCCATGAGATTCTGCCGAAGGATGACCCACGATCCCCAGCCCACCGTAGCCAAGTGGCTGGCACCTGTCAGAGCTGCCACCCCGGAGCCACCGAGGTGTACAGCACCAGCATCCACGGTCATGCTTTGGCCGAGGGCGTTGCCGAGGCCCCCACCTGCAGCACCTGTCACGACCCGCACAAGACCTTACGGGTGGACAAGGAAGCCTTCCTGCTGGACGTCACCCGGACCTGCGGTGGCTGCCATGAGCATCCCAACGCCACCTATATCGCCTCCTACCACGGTCAGGTGGCGGATTTGGGGTTTGCCGACGTCGCCAAGTGCGTAGACTGCCATGGCAGCCACAACGTCCTGCCGGCCTCCGACCCGGCCTCCACCATCAGCGACCAGAACCTCCTGGCCACCTGTCAGAAGTGCCATCCCACCGCCACGGCCAACTTCACCGGCTTCGCGCCGCATCTCGACCACGGGGACCCGGTGAAGTTCCCTGTTGAGACCGCCATCTTCAAGGTGATGGGGGCACTCCTCATCAACGTCTTCCTGTTCTTTGGCGCCCATACCCTCCTGTGGTTCATCCGCGGCATGATGGTGAAGATTCGCCATGAAGGGCCGCCTCATCTGGGCAACCCGACCGGCCGCTGGTTCCTGCGCTTCAATTTTTACCAGCGCATCACCCACTTCCTTATCTTCACCAGCTTCGTCACCCTGTCGGTAACCGGGTTGCCCCTGAAGTTCCATGAGACGGAATGGGCCAAGCTCATCGCCCACCTGCTGGGTGGCTTTGAGGTCTGCGGGGTTCTGCACCGGATGATGGGGGTGGTGACCTTCGGCTACTTCGGCCTGCATTTGGGCTACGTGGCTTACTTGTGGATCTCCGGTCGTATGAAGTTCCTGGAGATCCTTTGGGGGCCCAAGTCCATGGTACCGCAGCCCCAGGACGCCGTGGATATCGCCAACACCTTCAAGTGGTTTCTGGGGCTGGGGCCGAAGCCGAAATACGGACGCTTCACCTATTGGGAGAAGTTCGACTACCTGGCGGTCTTCTGGGGCGTCGCGGTCATCGGTCTGTCTGGCTTGGTGCTCTGGTTCCCGGCCTTTTTTACCCGGCTGCTGCCCGGTATCGTCGTCAACATCTCCTGGATCATCCATGCTGATGAGGCGCTCTTGGCCACCGGCTTCATCTTCCTCATCCACTTCTTCAATACCCACCTGCGCGTGGAAAAGTTTCCCCTCGACCCGGTCATCCTCACCGGCCGCATCGACGAGGAGGAAATGCGCCACGAGCGCGCCTTGGAGTTTGCCATGCGCCGGACCGATGGCTCACTCCGTGAAATCCAGACCACTCCGCCCCCGCTGTGGCTGCGCAATTTCGCCCGCGCTGTGGGCTGGACGTTCGTCTTCATCGGCTTTGCCTTGTTGATTGCCATGCTGTCGAGCTTCTTTGTCTAGGGCTTGCCTCAAAATAGAGCCTCGACCATGGGTTGTGCGACCACCCCTTGGCACCCGGCCGCCTTTGCCGGCGGCAACCTTCATATGCGGGGATGACGAGCTATGGATGAAGCCTTGATCTTGGAACGGTTGGACAAGCTCTCGGAGGAGATCCATTCCCTGAAGTCCGGTATGCTCCAGGAGCTGAAGCAGGATCTGGTGCCGATCCTCAATCAGGCGACGCCAAAGGTCATGTCCTTCATGTCCGAGTTGGAGGGCCAGATGGACAACGAGGACTTGGCCCTCCTGGTCAAGAACATCCTCCTCAACGTCCGCAACCTCAATCAGCTCCTGGAGATGCTCAAGGCGGGCATGGAGCTCAAAGAGGATCTGGGGCCGGTCATCAAGCAGGCGGCCCCCAAGGCCACGGCTTTCATGGCCGGCGTGGAGGGGACCCTGGACAAGGATGCCCTGGTCGACCTGCTGCGCAAAACCATGGCCAACCTGGAGCACTTCGGCTCCGCCATGGACATGCTCAAGGCAGGCATGGAGCTCAAAGACGACCTCGCGCCCATTGGCAAGGCCGTCCTCCCCAAGGTCACCAGCTTCTTCGCCGAAATGGACGGCCAAGTCGATCCGGCTGCCTTGGGTCTCTTGCTCAGAAAAACCCTGACGAACCTTGACCACCTCAATGCCGCCATGGATATGCTCAAGGCCGGCATGGAGCTCAAAGACGACCTCGCACCCATCGGCAAGGCCGTCCTCCCCAAGGTCACCAGCTTCTTCGCCGAAATGGATGGCCAGCTCGATTCGGCTGCCCTCGGGGATCTCGTCCGCAAGGCCGTCGCCAATCTGGAAAACTTCTCCGCTGCCCTGGACATGCTCAAGGCAGGCATGGAGCTCAAAGACGACCTCGCACCCATCGGCAAGGCTGTCCTCCCCAAGGTCACCAGCTTCTTCGCCGAAATGGACGGCCAGCTCGACCCGGCTGTCCTCGGGGATCTCGTCCGCAAGGCCGTCGCCAACCTGGAAAACTTCTCCGCTGCCCTGGACATGCTCAAGGCAGGCATGGAGCTCAAAGACGACCTCGCACCCATCGGCAGAGCTGTCCTTCCCAAGGTCACCAGCTTCTTCGCCGAAATGGACGGCCAGTTCGACCCGGCTGTCCTCGGGGATCTCGTCCGCAAGGCCGTCGCCAATCTGGAAAACTTCTCCGCTGCCCTGGACATGCTCAAGGCAGGCATGGAGCTCAAAGACGACATGGCCCCCATTCTGAAGGCGATCCTTCCCAAGGTAACCGCCTTCTTCGCCGATCTGGACGGTCAGGTCGATCTGGCGGTCTTGCCTAGCCTGCTGCGTAAGCTCATGGTGAATTTGGACAACTTCGACCGGCTGCTGGCCATGGTCGGGCCGGGCATGGAGCTGGCGGACGAGCTGGGCCGTATCGCGCGCCAGGCCGATGTGGTGACGAAGCTGGTGCAGCTTCTGAGCAGCCTGGAACAACGAGGCGTCTTCCGGGTAATTGGCCGCATCGCGGAGGCTACCCAAGGCTTCAAGTGCAGCGAGAATCAGCTGAACCGGATGTGTGCTGCCATCTCCGAGGTGGAGCTGGGCGCGCCCGCCTATGTCGGCCCCTTCGAGATGGTGAACGAGATCCGCGATCCCAACGTCCAGGAGACTCTAGGCTTCGCCTTCAAGATCATGCGGGCCGTTGGCTGTTGCCTGCGGGCAAATCGCATCCACCAGCTGGAGCATGAGTTTCCGGATGAGCTCCCAGGGGGCAGCGTTCACAGCGAGAGCTGCGCCTAGTGCTCTGGGATGATACCCCGGAACGATTCTCTGGGGATGGGTTGGAAGGGCGGCCGGGGGGACCACATGGCCAGGTCTTAACCGAGCCGCAGGCGGCAAACCTCAAGAAAGGAGGCAGACGGACGATGAAAAAAGTCGTGATCCTGGGTGCCGGCTGCGGCGGCACCATGATGGCCAACAAGATGAGGCGGGATCTGGATCCGGAGGAGTGGAGCATTACCATTATCGACAAGGATAATGTCCACTATTATCAGCCGGGCTTCCTGTTCGTCCCGTTCGGTATCAACACCTCCAAGGAGATCAAAAAGACCAAGCGGGAGTTCATTCCCAAGGGCGTCGATTTTGTTATCTCCGAGCTGGTCAACGTCGACTGGGACGCCCAGAAGGTCACCACCAAGACAGCGGGGACGTTCAGCTACGACATCCTGATCATCGCCACCGGCTGCGACATCCGTCCGTCGGAGGTCGAGGGCATGATGGACGGCTGGAACAAGAACATCTTCAACTTCTACACCTACGACGGTTGCCAGCAGTTGACCAAGGCACTCCGGAAGTTCGAGGGCGGCAAGCTGGTGATCAACATCGCAGAGATGCCCATCAAGTGCCCGGTGGCGCCTCTGGAGTTCGCCTTCCTGGCCGACTGGCATTTCCAGGAGCGGGGCATCCGCGACAAGGTGGAGATCGAGTTCGTCACTCCCCTGGCCGGAGCGTTCACCAAGCCGGTGGCGACCAAGGTCCTCACCCAGTCCTGTATCGACAAGGGCATCAAGATCACCCCCAACTTCAACATCGGCTCGGTGGATGCCGAGAAGAAGGTCATCTCCTCGTATACCGGCGCCGAGGTCGAGTATGACATGCTGGTGGCCATCCCACCGAACATGGGCTCCCAGGCCCTGAACGACTCCGGCATCACCGACCCCATGGGGTACGTGCCGGTGGATAAGCACACCCTGCAGCCGGCGGGTAAGGACAACGTCTGGGTCATTGGCGATGCCACCAATGTCCCGACCTCCAAGGCCGGGGCTGTCGCCCACTTCGAGGGAGACATCCTGCACGAGAACATCATGGCGTACATCGATGGGAGGCCGCAGCACGGAAGATTCGACGGCCACGCCCTCTGATTTATCGAATCGGGCTTCGGGAAAGCCTACGTCATCGACTTCAACTACACGATCGAGCCGGTTGTCGGCCAATATCCCTTCCCCGCCGTCGGCCCCATGGGACTCCTCCAGGACACGGAGGCCAACCACTGGGTGAAGCTGATGTTCAAGTGGGTGTACTGGAACCTTCTTCTCACTGGCACTTGGCTGGGCCCGCCCAACCTGCAGCTGGAGGGCAAGAAGCTTCATATGATCGGCGCCAAGTAGGCTCCGACGCAGAACGATCAGCATGACCGAACGCCAGGGTCCACCAGGACCCTGGCGTTCTTTTTTGCCCCCGGGCCCAGGGAGGCCGGGCGCCCGTATTCACCTGGCCGGCCGATCCAAATGGTTGTATAGATACAGGCCGCTTGCGATCCTGACCGGCGCAACGTTTCCCCTCAGCGTTCCCTGGACACCGGCGACCACCA
>JBFMBH010000076.1:18050-20067 GCA_040755095.1 Thermodesulfobacteriota bacterium | reverse complement strand
GACACCGACCGCATGCTCCCAGGGTTCCGGGCCCTTGTGACCCAACCAACCCTACCCGAACAACTCCTCCAAGCGGTCAAACGACAGACATCCTTGGCCAAACCCAACTGAATATTGTGACCATAGGAACTGGCCTATACAGGCCTATGACGCTGATGCAGCCTGACAGGGTCCATGCACGTCGACCGGATGACCCGGCGTTAGATGAAGCGTCTGACTATTGCAGAAGGGCTTCAGAATTGTCAAATAAAACCGGCAGTTGACTGCAATGCGTAAACAGGTAATCACCACCAGTCATATCGGCTGTTTCACCCGTACCGGCACGCACTGATCTGGTGGTGCTGTCTTTCATCAGGAGACATCCAAGATGGCTGCAGCAGCCAAAAGAATCGTTATTGCAGACGGAATCTCGGACTGTTCGATTGTTATACCGAGCAAGGCTTATGATTCAGAAAAGCATGCGGCAGGAGAACTGCAAATATATTTCGAAAAAATGAGCGGGGCAAGAGTTGCTGTCGTCTCGGAGGACAAGGCCCCCGCAGGTTGTGCTATTCTTGTTGGCAACACCAAGCAGGGGTCTACCATCGTGACCGACGAGGAGGCGGCATCGCTTGGGGAAGAGGGATTTGTTCTGCGGGCCCGTGGAGACAAGTTTGTGATCAGAGGCGGAGGGCAGCGAGGAACGCTTTACGGTGTTTACGGGTTGTTAGAAAATCATCTCGGGATTCGATGGCTTGCCAAAGACACCACGATAATCCCTCGTCGGCAGACGATCGATCTGACCTCGGTTGAAGATCGGCAACGACCAATGATGGAATATCGCGAGCCGTATTTTTTTGAGGCATTCGACGCCGATTGGGCGGCACATAATCGGGTCAACGGAAAGTCATTCCATCTGGAAGAGCGACATGGTCATGGCACAACCTATCTGGGAAATTATGTTCACACCTTTGACCAGTTGGTTCCTCCCTGGAAATACTTCGGGGATCATCCAGAGTATTTTTCGCTAGTGGAGGGAAAGCGAATTTCATATGGGCAACCTTGTCTTAGCAACCCAGATGTTCTCAAGATCGTAAAAGGGGAAGTATTGAGATTGGCTGCTGAGAGTAACGGTCGGCCGGCTATTATCTCTGTTTCCCAAAATGACAATTTCGATGCGTGCACCTGTGAGAAGTGTTTGGCCATGGACAACAAAGAGGGATCTCCGGCCGGTACGCTTTTGAATTTTGTGAATCAAGTTGCCGACGAGGTGGCAGAAGAATATTCAAATATTTTGATTGACACCCTGGCCTACAACTACACCGAAAAAGCACCGCTAACCATTAAACCGCGGCCGAACATGGTCATTCGCCTTTGTCACATGGCGCCCTCCTGTGACATCCACTCACTCAAACGGTGTGATCATAACGCGAATTTTGTGAAAAATTTGAAAGACTGGTCCCGGCTGACCGATCGGCTTTATGCCTGGCACTACAGCACCAACTTTTATCACTACCCTGGAATGTTGCCCAACCTCAACGCCATGAAAGAAGACATCCCATTTTATTACCAACACAACGTAAAAGGAATTTTTGCGCAGGGGAGTTATGAAAGTAATGGCGGAGACATGGCGGAGTTGAAGGCGTGGCTGATTGCCAAAATGCTTTGGGATCCAGGCGCAGATTTTGAAGCCTTGCTGAAGGATTTTATTGATGGATACTACGGGCCAGCAGCTCCAGCGATGACCGAGTACATTTCCTTGCAACGCAGGCATGTGCTCTCTGGTCAACAGCATGCCAATCTCTACTCGTCCCCGGATGCTGGCTACCTGGACGCCGAGCTGTTAGAAAAACTGGGCGAGACGTTGCGCCGTGCAGGGAAACTCGCGGCCGGCAATGAACTGGCATCGGAGCATGTTCGGAAAGCAAAACTTTGGCACGACTATACCCGTCTGGCGGCCCCAACGCTTTTTACTGTTGACGGGAAACCTGCCACCTATGGCGAGCGACTGGCAAGATACGAGCATTTCCTGGAAGAG
>JBFMBH010000076.1:0-17950 GCA_040755095.1 Thermodesulfobacteriota bacterium | reverse complement strand
CCTTGATCATCGCGGAACCTCCGCCGATCACAGTTCATTTTTTGCCTGTTCCATAAGGACTTGTATTCGTGTGAACTGCCTCGGTTTGCCCATGTCCGGAATGAGCCCCTGATCCACGCAATCCCGATAGCACCATTCCGGTCTGCTCTCGGTGCGATAGGTCCAGAAGAACCAACCTGCGTATTTTTCGAAGCTCAGCAGCTGGGCCGCGGCGAAACCCCGATAGGCGGCCGACATCTGAAACTTGTCCATGTCCTTCAGCGCGTGGTTGAACGTCTGTTCCGACCAGAGGGCAACCATCTTCAGAGTCATTCCCAGGCTCCATTCGCCGCAGTAAACCTGATAGCCCGACTCACGGATGATCTCGTCCGCCTCGCTGCGCAGATCCATAACACTCTTTCGAATATGGCCGAAGATGTCCATATCGATGTCGCTCTTGTCGAAACATTGATAGCGGTGGATATCCAGGGCCACGTTGCGGCACTCCGGCTCCTGGAGGAAGCCTTTGTATTCCCGCCAGTCGCGGAAACCGTCGTGGAAAACCACCGTTACCTGCTCGGGCGGGCAATGGCGCCGGATGCGGTGATAGGCGTCGGCGGTGAAACGCTTCAGCAGGTCGGTGGAAATCTGCCAGCTCGGCTCGTTGAGCACCTGGATACCGTACAGCGCCGGATGAGCGGTGTAACGCTGTGCCAGGCGCTCCAGTACATCCAGGGAGAAGCTGATGTATTCCTCGCTGGTATGCCATTCGCAAACGCCCGCGATGCCGCCGTTGTCGAAGCCGTTCTGGCAGCCCGGCGCGGCATGGAGGTCGAGAATCACCCCCAGACCGAACTCCCGGGCCCAGCGGAAGACCTTGTCGACGATGCGAAGCCCCCCCTTCACGTAGGGGTAGCGCGCCTCGCGGTAGCTGGGATGATAGGGATAGCCCTTGCCGAACAGCCAGTGGCCGACCGGCAGGCGGACGGCATTGATGCCGGCACGTTGCAACCAGGCAAAGTCCTTGCGGGTGATGTAGGTATTCCAGTGCTGGTGCAGGCGTCGGGTCGCCTCGGCCTCGCCCAGCTCGACACAGTACGTCGTCTCATCGACGGCCTGCAGCCCTTCGAACAGACTGGGGGTGATCCATTTTTCAAGCACCAGCCAGCCGCCGAGATTAACGCCGCGCAGTTTCCGGATGACGGGTGTGGTCTCGTGTTTATAATCCGTTGCGTCAGCCATGGGAGGTCTCCAAGAGAAAAAATATTACAGGGCTAAACGGCGTGAATAGAAAGAGGCGCTGTTGGGCATATGGGAAATCGCGAGGATCGTGACCTCGGGGAGTTGCTCACAGATCAGGCGAAGCATCCGTTCCTCTTCCTCAGCCTCCAGGGAGCCGAACGCCTCCTGCAGGAATACCCATTCCGGCCGGTTGAGCAGCAGTCGTACCATACCCAACCGTTGTTGTTCTTCCCTGGCCAGAGTCTGAGCCCAGTTATTTTTCTGATCGAGTTGGTCGATCAGATATTCAAGGCCTGTCAACCGCATTGCCTGCTCGAGCTGTTCGTTGGAGAAGATCCGGCGGGAGGAGGGATAACAGATGGCGTTACGGAGGATACCGGTGGGCAGATGCGGCCGGTCCGGCATGAAGAAAAGACGGCCCTGGCTGGGGAGCTCGATGACGCCGCTGCCCCAGGGCCGGATTCCGGCAATAGCGCGAAACAGCTTTGCCCCGGTGGCTGTGTTGCCGGTGATCAGCACATGCTCGCCCTTGCCGATCTCCATGTCGATACCCTGGGCCAATACCCGCCCATCGTATTTGGTGATCGTGAGATTGCGAAAGGCCAATACCGGTTGCTCGCCGGTCTTTACCTTGATCCAATGATCCGGACGGGCAAGCTCCTTCTCCAACGTATCCAACACCTGGAGCAGACTCAAGATACGTTCCACCGAGGCGCGCCACTCGGCGATCGCACCCGCGGTATTGACCGGCCAGGAAAGGGCGCCAGTCATTTGCCCAAAGGCTTGAGCGGATTGCATCAGAGTGCCCAGCGTAATTTGCCCCATGATATAGCGGGGAGCGGAAATCAGGATGGGAAAGACCATGTTGATGCCGCCATATAAGGAGCCGAACAGCAGGACATTTCTCCACACCATGGTTTGCATGTCCCACACCACCCGTATCTTGCGGAAGAGCTCATGGAAATGATGCCGTTCGTATGGCTCGGCATGAATCAGCGCAATGGCCTGGCTGTTCTCGTGCGCTTCCAGCAGACCGGCGCGAAACTGGGCTTCCGCCGTCTGCTTGGCATCGGTGGTTCTGGTAATGGGCCGGTTTACCAGCCAGCCAAGACAGGAAGCCAACGCCGTGTAGATGATGGCGATCCAGACCAGATGCCCATGGATGGGGATCTGGACAAATCCCAGGTCGATGGTCACCACCCCGGAACGGGACCAGAGCACCTGCGTAAAGCCGATCAGCAGAAGAATGCAGTAAAAAAGCGAGTGGCCCAAGGAGATCGCGGACTCGGTTGCGATCCGACAGTCTTCGGCGATCCGGCCATCCGGATTGTCGTGCTCGCCCGGCAAGAAGGAAATCAGATATTGACTGCCGGCGTTCATCCAGCGGGAATAGACATGTTCCGTCAGCCAGTCGCGCCAATAAAACGTCAGATTGCGCTTTACGACCAGATGTGTTGAGGTCAGGGACATGTCGATGACAAGGAGGATCGCCAGCATCCCGACTTGAGTCATGAGACCTCTCATCGAATGCTGCTCCAGGGCGTTGAACAGCCCGGCACTCCACTTGGTCATAAACACGGCCATGATCATTTGCCCGATGGTCAGGGCCGCCAGGACGAATGTGCTACCCCGAATTTTCAGCTTTCGATCCGAACACCAGAACAGCTTGGCCAGTCGAAGAAATTCGACAAAAAAATGTTTGGATTCAAGCATATGGATTTATGCCTCAAAGCGTGGAATGACGCCGCTCCGCTGAACTGAACGATGGCCACATCCGGCGCCACAGGCCGCATCGGCTTCAGCATTCATCAACAGATGGATCATCGTTTTTGGTGACTCCGTCCTGGCGGACGATCATCTCCGGGCACAAGGGGATGGCCCTCTTGTTCGGATGCACCAGAGCGCCGGCCAGCATCTGCTGGTGGCACTGGCTGTCACAGGGGATGACACCGCCCCCAGGACATCGGGAATTGCTGGCCTCCTCCATTCAGAGTATCATATCAATGTTTGCGTTTCCAAGCCGCAAAAAGTGGTGTAATTCCAGCCAGTAACATGGACTGACATCCTGTTTCGCTCTGCCTGACTTCCTTGTGGTCGCATATCATATCCATCCCGCATCTTGTTGAACGAAAAAGCTCAAATGCGATAATTCAGGTTGAGAGCTCGACATCCAATATGGGAAAATTATCCTGGCTTGTCTGCAAGGTGTTGAGAGGTGGCGCCAAGCTCGCAACCGGCCGCAACGAACAATGAACCCTCTCGTCATTCCGGTACGGCAAGGCTGCAGATTCATCGTGAGCTTTCAATACAACCCTGCAAGGAGTTGTTCCCATGACCATTCCAGCATACAAAGACCCGGCGCTCACCGTTTCAGAGCGTATCGAAGATCTGCTCGGCCGCATGACCTTGAAAGAAAAAGCCGGGCAACTCAATCAGTGGTTCAACCTCGGCCCGGAACATTATGACCTGATTCGCCAGGGTGAGGTCGGTTCCGATCTTCTGGCCGGCAGCTCCACGGCCGGCAATACCCCCCAGGAACGGATTCTTGCCAGGCGCAACAACGAAGTCCAGAAGATTGCGGTCACCGAATCCCGATTGGGAATCCCGTTGATCTTCGGACGGGATGTGATTCACGGCTATCGCACCGTCGCCCCTATTCCTCTCGGCATGGCCGCCGCCTGGTCGCCCGAGCTGGTGCAGGCCGCCAACACCATTGCCGCCAAAGAAGCGCGGGCCGATGGTATCCATTGGGCCTTCTCGCCCATGCTGGATATCGCCCGTGACCCGCGCTGGGGGCGGGTCGCCGAGGGATTCGGCGAAGACCCCTTTCTGGCGGGGAAACTGGCCGCAGCTGCGGTGCGGGGTTTTCAGGGCAACGATCAGGACGCGATCCCCGGGCGGTTCCCTGCCGATCGCGTTGTTGCCTGCGCCAAGCATTATGTCGGCTATGGCGCGGCGGAGGGCGGGCGCGACTACAACACCACCGAAATCACCCGGCAGACGCTGCACAACGTCTATCTGCCAACCTTCAAGGCGGCGATCCAATCCGGGTGCGGCACCGTGATGAGCGCCTTCCATGATATCGGCGGCATCCCGCTCTCCGCCCATCGGTATCTGCTCACCGAAGTGCTGAAGGGTAAATGGGGGTTCGGCGGCTTTGTCGTTTCCGACTGGGGGGCAGTATGGGAATTGACCAACCACGGCATTGCCGCCGACGCCAAACAGGCCGCCGAATTGGGCTGTAGTGCCGGGGTGGATATGGACATGTGCTCGATGGTGTATCTGAACAACCTTCCCGACCTGGTCCAGTCCGGCAAAGTCTCCGGGGAACGTCTGGACGATGCCGTTCGCCGGGTGCTGCGGATCAAGTTCGCCCTCGGTCTCTTCGAGAGCCCGTATGCCGATCCGGATGCAGCACAGGCTGTCCCTCTCTTGCCTGAATCGCTTGCTGTGATGCGCCGATTGGCCGCCGACAGCATGGTCCTGCTCAAAAACAACGGCGTCCTGCCGCTCCGTTCCGACCATCTGACCATCTGCCTGGGTGGGCCGCTTGCCGACCGGCGCAAGGAGCTCTTCGGCTGCTGGACTATCGACGGCCGGGATGAAGAGGTGACGACACTGAAAGAGGCCATCACTGGCCGACTGGGGGCCGAAACCCGGCTCCTTCATTTTGAACTGGTCGACGATGCCGTGAAACTGGCGCGGGCAAGCGATGTGATGATCCTCGCTGTCGGCGAATCGGAGGGCCGCTCCGGCGAGGACAACTGCACGACCAGCATCGATCTGCCCGCCGGCCAGGAGGCGCTGGTAGAGTCGGCCCGCCGCATGGAAATCCCGATCGTCGCCGTTGTGTTCGGTGGCCGGCCGCTGAATCTCACCCGGCTGATAGACTGGGCCGATGCTGTCCTGTTCGCCTGGCATCCGGGCATTACCGGCGGCCTGGGGGTGACCGACGTCCTTTTCGGGGATGTGAATCCATCCGGGCGGCTGCCGATCACCTTTCCGCGATCCACGGGACAGATCCCGCTTTACTACAACCATCGTTCCACCGGCCGGCCGTTGCCTGGGGGCAGCCGCCGTCATTCCCGTTACGTTGACTCACTCGATTCCCCGCTGTTCCCGTTCGGCTTCGGCTTGTCGTATACGACCTTCACATACGGCGATCTGACTGCGACTGTGGATCCGCAAATACCGGAAATCGTCGTTTCCGTCCAGGTGACGAACACCGGCGACCGGGCCGGGACAACCGTCGCCCAATGTTACGTGCGGGATGTCGTCGCCAATGTCGCGCGCCCGGTCAGGGAGTTGAAAGGATTCGAGCGCGTCTCTCTTGAGGCCGGCCAGATCAAAACCATTCTGTTCAGGCTCGGCCCGAAGGAGCTTTCCTATCTGGATGACCATGGGCATGAGGTCCTTGAGCCCGGCCGTTTCCAGGTCTGGGTTGGCGGCGACAGCAATACCGATCTGGGCGCGGACTTCGAGATCACCCCGGACGGCAGGTGGGTGGTGATCGGTCAGGGGGAGTAGGTGGGTCCTGAATCCGTGACCGAGCCGGATCACCGCCTCTCCGGGAAGATCAAGGGAGGTCCACCAGCCTTCGGCGAGACCACCCTGGTGACCGCCATCCTCCTGTGCTGCCTCGTGACCATGATGCTGCCAGCTGCCGGCCGCGCCGCCGAGCCATCCGTCCCGCTGGCCGCTGATACCGGCCGGATCCGGGAGACGATCGCCTTTCTGGCCGGCCTGGACCCGCCCCGCAACTTCCGCCAGCCGGCCTCTCTGGGGCAGGCCGCGGCCTTCATCCGCCATGGCCTCACCGTTGCCGGCTGCACCGTCTGCGACCAGCCCTTCGTGGCCGGCGGTCGCACCTACCTGAATCTGAGCGCTCGTCTGGGGCCGGCCGGTGCCCCCCGGCTGGTGGTGGGCGCCCATTACGACGTGGCCGGCAACACCCCGGGCGCCGACGACAATGCCAGCGGCGTGGCCGGCCTCCTGGAGCTGGCCCATCTGCTCAAGCCCCGGGAGCAGGACCTGGCGGTGGAGCTGGAGCTGGTGGCGTATTGCCTGGAAGAGCCGCCCTTCTTCGCCACCGACGCCATGGGCAGCGTCGCCCATGCCCGGGCACTCAAGGCCGCAGGCGTGCCGGTCCGGGGCATGATCTCCCTGGAGTGTATCGGCTTTTTCAACGACGCCCCCGGCTCCCAGGACTATCCCAGCCCGATCCTTGCGCCCTTCTACCCGGATACCGGCAACTTCATCGCCCTGGTGGGCAACCTGGGCAGCAGCGGGCTGGTGCGGGATCTCAAGCACCGGCTGCGCTCGGCCGGGGTGCCGGTGGAGGCGTTGGTGGCGCCGGGCTGGTGGGGCGGCATCGGGCTGTCCGACCACCGGTCGTACTGGCAGGAAGGCTATCAAGCCGTGATGCTCACCGACACTGCCTTTTTCCGCAACCCCCACTACCACCAGCCCTCGGACACCCCCGGCACCCTGGATCTGCGCCGGCTGGGCCTGGTGATCTCCGGCCTGGCCCGGGCGCTCCTGACCCTGACCTGACAGCGACCTCAACGCATACTCCTTCGCCGACCCCGGCCCCCCACGTGCCATCCCCGGCCCGGGCGCAGCACAATCCCCTTGACATGCAAGATTCGCCATTTTACCATATTGCCATTCAGCAATATGTCGAGGCTGTCTCATGAGAGAATTCCTGCGCGTGATGAAGGCCCTCTCCGATGGAAGCCGGGTCAAGATCGTCAAGATGCTCGGCCGCAAGGAGTTGTGCGTCTGCGAGCTGACCGCCCTTCTCGGGCTGGCGCAGCCCACCGTCTCCAAGCATCTCCGGGTGCTGGAGGAGGCCGGGCTGGTGACTTTCCGCAAAGAAGGGTCGTGGATCAACTACCGCCTGGCCCGGGACGGTGCTTCCGGGTACGCCGCCGCCATGGTGCAGCATCTGGATGCCTGGCTGGAAGACGATCCCGAGGTCTGCGCCATGGCCGGCCGATTGGCCGAGGCCGATCGCCGCCTGATCAACCCCGCCGGGTAGCAGGAGAATCGGGAGGCTGCCGCACCATGGACTGGAAACGGGAATGGAAGCCGCTGGTTGGCATCGTGGCGGGCTTTGTCGGCTGCTATTCCCTGCCGATGGGGAACAGCCGTTTCGAGGGCGCGGTCCTGGAGGCACTCCATCTCGTCCGCTGGTATGCGCAGGAGCATGTCCTGCTCTGTCTGGTGCCCGCCTTCTTCATTGCCGGCGCCATCGCTGTTTTCGTCAGCCAGGCGTCGGTGCTCAAATACCTCGGCGCCAGGGCGAACAAGGTCCTGGCCTACGGCGTTGCCTCGGTGTCCGGAACCGTGCTGGCCGTCTGCTCCTGCACCATTTTGCCTCTCTTTGCCGGCATCTACCGGATGGGGGCCGGCCTTGGCCCTGCGACCGCTTTTCTCTATGCGGGGCCGGCCATCAACATCCTGGCCATCGTCCTCACCGCCAGGGTTCTTGGCCCGGAGCTGGGGCTGGCGCGGGCCCTGGGCGCCATCCTCTTCAGCGTCGTCATCGGGCTGGCCATGCATGTCCTCTTCCGAAAGGACGAGCTGGCCAAGGCCGAGGCGCAGGCCCTGATGCCCGTGCCCGAGGTCGCTCGTCCCTTGTGGCAGAATGCGCTTTTTCTTGCGGCGATGATCGGTATTCTCGTCTTCGCCAACTGGGGCAGCCCGGACCGGCAGGCCGGGCTCTGGCACCTGATCCACGCCAACAAGTGGCTGCTCACCGGCCTCTTCTCCCTGGCCCTGGGCGTGATGCTCATGTTCTGGCATGGACTGCCGAAGCAGCAGGTGGTCCTGGCCGCGGCACCTGTTGCCGTGCTGGCGCTTCTTTTTTCCCGCCACCCCACCCTGGCCTTTGTGGCCGGCGTCATCGGCCTGTCGGCGATCACCAGCGGCCGGGAGGACGAAAACGGCGCCTGGCTCCGGGAAGCCTGGGGCTTCGCCAAGCAGATTCTGCCGCTGCTCCTGTTCGGGGTTCTCATTGCCGGGCTTCTGCTCGGCCGTCCCGGCCATGAAGGGCTCATCCCTTCCGCATGGGTCAGCCGCGCCGTTGGCGGCAATTCGTTGTGGGCCAATTTCTTCGCCTCCCTTGCCGGCGCCTTCATGTATTTCGCCACCCTGACCGAGGTCCCGATCCTGCAAGGCCTGATCGGCAGCGGCATGGGCAAGGGACCGGCCCTGGCGCTGCTGCTGGCCGGCCCGGCCTTGAGCCTGCCGAATATGCTGGTCATCCGCAGCATCATGGGTACAAAAAAGACCGTCGTGCTCGTCTCCCTCGTCATCGTCATGGCAACCGTAACCGGCGTCATCTACGGCACATTCTTCTGAACAGGAGGCAAGCGGATGGAAATCACGATATGCGGCCCCGGCTGCCCGAAATGCCGTGAAGTGGAGAGGCTCGTCAACGAAACACTGGCGGAAGCCGGCAAGCAGGCCACGGTGGCCAAGATCTCCGACTTCAACGAGATCGCCCAGCTCGGCGTGTTCTCCACGCCGGCGGTGGTCATCGACGGGCAGGTCAAATGCGCCGGCAGGGTGCCGACCAAAAAGGACGTGCTGGCCTGGATTGCCTGACCAGACCGAAGGCCGAGGCCAGGAGCCTGATGGCCGGCCGCCGGCACGGACCCGACAGCCACCGTCGCGGCAGCACCCGCCGCGCCCGGATGCCACTGCCGCTCCAGGAGACTGATGATGAAGACGCTGCTGCCCGCTTTCCTGATGTTGATGCTCCTCGTCGCCATCTGCGGCGGGGCCGCCGGCATGGCCGCCGCCGATGAGATCGTGCCAGGCCTGCCGGTCCAGGGCACCGTTACCATGGTGGACCTTGGCGCCAAGACCTGCGTCCCCTGCAAGATGATGGCGCCGATTCTGGAGGAGCTGAAGGCGGAGTACCAGGGCAGGGCCGCGGTCGTCTTTATCGATGTCTGGGACCAGGCCAATGCCGGCAAGGCCAAGGCCTTCAAGGTTACGACCATCCCCACCCAGATCTTCTTCGACCGGCACGGCAAGGAGGCCTTCCGGCATGTCGGCTTTTTTGACAAGGCTTCCATTGCCGCCAAGCTGGAAGCGCTCCTGGCGCAGCCATGATGGATGCCTTCCTGGTCAGCGTGACCGCCTGGCTGCAAGCCAGCCCGGGCGCCGCCCTGCCCGCTGCCTTTCTCTGGGGCATGATCAGCATTCTCCTGAGCCCCTGTCACCTGGCTTCCATTCCGCTGCTCATCGCCTATGTGGCCGGGCAAAGGATGATTCCCGCCCCGCTCCAGGCGGCCCGCTATGCGGTTCTCTTTGCCTGTGGCCTCTTTGTCACCATCATGGCCGTCGGCCTGATCTGCGCCGCCGCCGGCCGCCTGCTGGGTGATGTCGGCCCCTGGTGGCAGGTGGCGGTGGGCGGGCTGCTTCTCTGGGTGGCCTGGACCCTGTTCCAGCCGCCGCAATGCTCCGCCACCGGCAACGTGCTCAGCCGCCTTCACGTTCAGGGAGCGAGGGGCGCCTTCATCCTGGGGCTCGCCTACGGCGTCCTGTCCGGGGTCTGCACCTTCGGATTTCTCGCCCCGATCCTGGGCCTGATCACCCTGCACCAGGAAATCGCCTTCGGCGGCATCATGCTGGTGCTGTTCGCCGCCGGCCACTGTCTGCCGCTCGCGGTCTGCGGCATGTGCAGCGCCCGCACCATGGAGCTGCTGCACAGCCGCGCCGGCCGGCAAGCCGTGGCCGGCGGCCGCAAGGTGGCGGCAGCGGTGATCGCCGGCCTGGGTGTCTACTTTGTCCTCTTGCCTTTCACGGGCAACTGACCAATGGAGAGACGGATGCCTGCGAAAAATAGCCGGGAGAAAACCATGCCGCGAGCCAGAACCTTGTCCTTTCTTGACCGCTTCCTGACCCTGTGGATCTTCCTGGCCATGTTCATGGGCGTCATGGCCGGGTATCTGGCGCCAGGAATCAAGGAGGTGATCAACGCCTTTCAGGTCGGCACCACCAACATCCCGATCGCCATCGGCCTGATCCTGATGATGTACCCGCCGCTGGCCAAGGTGAGATATGAAAAACTGCACCAAGTCTTCCGCAACTTCAGGGTCCTCGCCCTCTCGCTGGTGCAGAACTGGATCGTCGGGCCGGTGCTGATGTTCGGCCTGGCCGTCGCTTTTCTCTCCGGCCAGCACGAATACATGGTAGGCCTGATTCTGATCGGCCTTGCCCGCTGCATCGCCATGGTCATCGTCTGGAACGACCTTGCGGAGGGCGACACCGAGTACTGCGCCGGGCTCGTGGCCTTCAATTCGATTTTCCAGGTGCTGTTTTTCTCGGTCTACGCCTGGTTTTTCATCACCAGGCTTCCCGCCTGGCTGGGGATGGAGGGCGCGGTAGTCGATATCTCCATGCGCCAGATCGCGGAAAGTGTCTTCATCTACCTCGGCATCCCCTTCATCGCCGGCATGTTGACCCGGTTCATCGGGATAAAGGCCAAGGGGGAGCAGTGGTACCAGGAAAAACTCATCCCCCGGCTCAGCCCGCTGACCCTTGTCTTTCTGCTCTTCACCATCCTGGTCATGTTCTCCCTCAAAGGCGAATATATCGTGCAGCTGCCCCGTGACGTGGTGCGCATCGCCATCCCGCTCACCGTCTATTTCCTGGTCATGTTCCTGATCTCCTTCTTCATGTCGCGGCAGGTCGGCGCCACCTACGAGCAGTCCACCACCCTTTCCTTCACCGCCGCTTCCAACAACTTCGAGCTGGCCATCGCGGTGGCCATCGCCGTCTTCGGCATCGACTCCGGCGAGGCCTTCGCCGCGGTGATCGGCCCCCTGGTCGAGGTGCCAGTCCTGATCAGCCTGGTGAACGTCGCTTTCCGGTTCAAGAAAAGATATTTCCCTTACGCCAAGGAAACTCCGACCGGGGTCTGTCATGTCAGTTGCGAGCCGTAAGCCGGTGCTCTCCCGGCTGGACCACGGCCCATTCCGGTTCAAGCTCTGACGGGGTGTGGGGATTTCGGAGGAGCAGGAATCATGGACCGACCTGCTTGGTGGGCCAAGCAGCAGCCATCGAGACGGGGTGACGCCCGGGCCGTCCTCGTGCCATAATGGCCGGCAGCCGGCCGCAGGGCACCCCCGCCCCATGGCATCCAGCCGCGGCAGCGTTCACCCGGGACGAACAGGAGGCTCCCATGGCCAGCATCTTCGAAGCCACCACCGTAAACGGCATGACCCTGGCCAACCGCCTGGTCCGCTCCGCCACCTGGGAGGGGATGTGCGACCCGGATGGCCGGCCCACAGCCCGGCTCGCCGACTGTTACCGGGATCTGGCCCGGGGCAGCGTCGGCCTCATCATCTCCGGCTACACCTTCGTCCGGCCGGACGGCAAGCAGCTGCCCGGCAAGATGGGCCTCCATACCGGCGGCTTCATCGGCGACCTTGGCCGCGTGGTCGAGGCAGTGCATGGCGAGGGCGGCCGCCTGTGCATCCAGCTGGTCCATGCCGGTGGCCAGACCAGAGCGCAGATGGCTGGCAGCCAGCCCATAGCGCCCTCCGCAGTCAAGGTGGATCAGTTCCCGGAGACGCCCCGGGCCATGGGCGAGGACGACATCCGGCAGGTGGTGGCGGCCTTCGGCGCTGCCGCGGGCCGGGCCAAAGAGGCCGGCGCCGATGCCGTGCAGATCCATGCCGCCCACGGTTACCTGGCCTGCCAGTTCCTCTCCCCCCTCACCAACCGCCGTACCGACGCCTATGGCGGCAGCATCGACCACCGGGCGCGCTTCCTCCTGGAGGTGCTGGCCGCGATCCGGCAATCCGTGGGGCCGGGCTTTCCGGTGCTGGTGAAGCTCAATGGCGCCGATTTCCTGCCCGGCGGCCTGGAGCTGGCCGATGCCGTGGCCGTGGCCGGACTCCTCGACCAGGCCGGCATCGACGCCATCGAGGTGAGCGGCGGCACCCCGGCCTCGGGGATGATGATCCCGGTGCGCACCGACATCCTCGAGCCCGGCCAGGAGGCGTATCACCTGGATCTGGCCCGGGCGGTGAAGGAAAGGGTCCGCTGCCCGGTGATGGTGGTGGGGGGCTTCCGTTCTTACGACGTGGTGGCCCGGGCCATCGAGCGGGAGGGCATCGACTACGTGAGCCTGGCGCGCCCTTTCATCCGCGAGCCAGACTTGGCCCGCCGCTGGCAGTCCGGAGACCACGCGCCAGCCCGCTGCATCTCCTGCAACGGCTGCTTCGGTCCCGGGCTCAAGGAGGGCGGCATCGCCTGCATCCAGGAGCGCCAGCAAGGCCAGAAGAAGGGATAGATCCCCACCGAGCCCCCGATTCCTTCGACGCGCGGTTCCGGCGCAAGCTCGCGCCAGCCAATTTGTCATCGCATGAAGGACAAAAATTGCACATATTGTCCTTGCGCCAATGACAATCTCCCACGATCTGCTACGACTGAAGCTGGCCGAATCCCTGGCGGGGGAGCCGCCTGCCCTGACCCGGCGCGACGTGCGGCTGCCCGGTGTCGCCGGCAAGGCGCTCGCCGTGATCGGCGTACGGCGGGCGGGCAAGACCTCGTTCCTGGCCCAGTGCCGGGCCGAACGGTTTGTCGCCGGACGTGTTCGGGAATCACAGCTCCTGCTCTCCCTCGAAGACGAGCGGCTGGCCGGCATATCGGTAGCCGACCTGGGTTGGCTGCTGGACGAGCACGGCCGGCAGTTGCCGGGCCTCTACCCGGCCGGCGGCCTGACCCTTTACCTGGACGAGGTGCAGACCGTGCCCGGCTGGGAGGGGCTGGTGCGCCGGCTCATGGACCAGGGCGGCATCGAGGTGTTCCTGGCGGGATCGTCGGCGCGGCTCCTCTCCCGGGAGGTGGCGACGAGCCTGCGCGGCCGCGCCATGGAGGTGATCGTTCACCCGTTCAGCTTCCGCGAGGCCTTGCGCCACGCCGGCGCCGAGCCGGCCGGGCCGGTGGAGCGTCTGGGGGCCGCCGAGCGGGCAGCCCTTGACCAGCGGTTGCGGCGCTACCTGACCGAGGGCGGATTCCCCGAGGCCCAGGGCGCCGCGCCCCGGGACCGGGCGGCGCTCCTGGCCGGGTATGTGGATGTGGTGGTCCTGCGGGATGTCATCGAGCGTCATGGGGTGACGAATCCGCTGGCCCTGCGCTGGATCGAGCGCCAGCTTCTGGCCAACCCGGGCGGATCGTTCTCGGTGAAGAAGCACTACGACACCTTGCGCTCCCAGGGCGTGGCGGTGGGCAAGGACACCTTGCACGGGTATCTCTCCCATCTGGAGGACGCCTTTCTCGTGCGCACCGTGGCCATGCACAGCGCCTCCGAGCGCCAGCGCATGGTGAACCCCCGCAAGGCCTACCCCGTCGACCCCGGCCTGATTGCGCTCTTCGAGCGCAGCGGCCGCACCCAGCACGGCCGGGCCCTGGAAACCGCTATCCTCATCGAGCTGGAGCGGCGCGGCTTCGAGGTGGCCTACGTCCGTACCGCGGAGGGCTATGAGGTGGACTTCCTGGCCCAGCGCCCCGGCGACCCTCCTCTCCTGGTGCAGGCATGCTGGGAGAGCGAGGGCGACGAAACCTGGAAACGCGAGCTGCGAGCCCTGGCCGCCGCGGCCCCGGCCTTCCCCGGTGCCCAGGCCGTTCTGGTGACCCTGGACGCGGTCCCGCCACGGCACCCGCTGCCACAGGGTCTGACCTGGATGCCCGCCGCCCGCTGGCTGCTGGAAGAGATGTGACCGGCAGAATCGACCGGCTCTGGCAGGAGTACCAGACATTCCTGCACGGGCGGGGCGCCACCGTCTACCTGAGCCCCCTTGGAGCCTGCGGGGCAGAACCCTTCTGCCTCCGGGTCCTGGACCGCAGTCTGATCGGCGCCGACTGGCTGCGGCCACCCTTCGCAGAGGCACCCGCCAATCGTCTGGTCCTGTTCGGCATCAAGGGCGGGGTGGGACGATCGACAGCGGGCGCGGTCCTGGCCTGGCGTTTGGCGCAGGCCGGGAAGAGGATCGTGATCATCGACCTGGATCTGGAATCGCCGGGCGTGGGCACCACGCTTCTTTCGCCAGACCAGACGCCCGACTTCGGCATCGTGGACTGGTTTGTGGAAGACGCGGTGGGGCAGGCTGACCCCAGGCTTCTCCACGACATGGTCGGCTTCAGCCCCCTGGTGAGCGGGCCGGGTGAGATCCTGGTCTTCGCGGCAGGAGGCCGGCCACGGCCGGGATATTCGTACCTGCCCAAGCTGGCCCGCGCCTATGCCGAGGTCGGCACACCGGGCAGGCAGCACCGACTTCGCCGACCGACTCCACCGACTTCTTCTGGCGATCGAGAAGGAGCTCGCCCCTGACTTGACCATCCTGGACAGCCGCGCCGGGATGCATGACATCGCGGCGGTATCCGTAACGCGGCTGAATGCCCTGAGCCTTCTCTTCGCCGCCAACACGGCGCAAACCTGGAGCGCCTACGCCGCCCTCTTCTCCCACTGGAGCCAGCACTGCGACCGGGCTCGCGCCTTCCGCGACAGCCTGCGGCTGGTGGCAGCGCAGGTGCCGGAGACGGACACCGTGGCCTATATGGAGGGAATCCAGTAGAACGCCTACAAGCTGTTCGAAGAGTACCTGTACGAAGAGGCGCCGCCGGGGCGAACAGGCCGACTACAGCTTCGACCTGCAGGATTCGAGCGCGCCCCACTCCCCGTTGCGCATCAACTGGTCCCGATCCCTGCAGGAGCTCGATCCGGTGCGCCGCCCGGGCGCCCTCACCGAGGAGCAGATCTTCGCCGCCTTTGGCACCTTCGTCCGCGAAACCAGCCGCATGCTGTTCGGGGAGCCCATCCCATGAGCGCAACAGCTTCGCCATTCGACCCGTCACGCACCCGCGAGGCGATGATTCTCGAAGGGCTCGATGTGGAGACGTCGTCCTACGGCAGGCCCCCTGAGCCAGGGTACTTGTGCGTGCCAAGCCGGCATGCCCGGGCCCTGTCGCCGGACCACCCCCTGGTGGTCGGCATTCGCGGGGCCGGGAAGAGCGTCTGGTGGGCGGCGCTCCAGGAAGAGCCGCATCGCCGCATTGTTGAGGCGGCGTTGCCTGCAGCCGCCCTCCGCAAGGTCTCGCAGGTGAGCCCCGGGTTCGGCGAGGCGGAAAGGCCGCAGGACTATCCCCCAACCGGGTGGACCTTAAGTGGGAGCGAACCGATCTGTACAACCTCCTCTGGCAGCGGCTCGGCAATGCCCCCAGCCTCGGGACCGACTTCCGTGCCGCCTGCACCCGGATGACCGGGGAGCCGTGGGACGGGATCGAAGGCATCTGGCCACCCCCGAAGCGGCTCCGCGACGATGACGAGCTGCAGCGGCTGGTCTTCCATGCCATCGCCGGCGAGTGGATGGGCCGGGACAAGCGTCGTGGCTTTCCCTACACCTGGCTGCCCAACCATTTGGCTGATGCCCGGGACCAGGTGAGCCCCCGGAGCTTCCTGGCGGCCATCCGGACGGCGGCGGAGCAGACCCCGGCCCAGGGCGGCGATCTTGCCCTCCATTACGAAGCCATCAAAAAGGGGGTACAAAAGGCCTCCCAGATCCGGGTGGCGGAGGTCCGTGAGGACTTCTTCTGGGTCGCCACCCTGATGGACGCACTCCGGGGCCTTGTCATCCCCTGTGGCTTTGAGGAGATCCGGAAACGGTGGGATGAGGCTGGGGTGGAGGCTGCCATCGAGCGGGAGGCCGAGGCAGCAGCGGCCCTGCTGCCGCGCCGCCTGGATCGAGGACCCCTGGGCCTCCGGGAGGACCTGCTGGACTTGGCCTTCTTCAGCCAGATGCACGATGGCCGGCTGAACATGCCGGACGTCTACCGGGTCGGCTTTGGCCTGGGACGCAAAGGGGGGGTGAAGCCGATCCGCTAAGCGGTGGCACGGCCCGTTCAGGCGTCCGGTGGGCTCGGCCGGCCACCACCCGGATCCGGACGGCCAACCGTCCGGCACTGGAACCCAGGTCATCACGAAGTGGACCGCGGGCCTTGGCAAAGGAGAACGGTTCCGCCGTATGGGGCGAGGGCCTTGTCGCACGTCAGGAGGCGGAGCGGCTCTGCCATGCTCTGGGCAATCAGCATCCGGTCGAACGGATCACGGTGTAAGAAGGGAAGGGTTGGAACCGTGATGGCATGTTCAGCCTTGACGGACAGGATCTCGAAACCGCTCTTTTCGATGGCGGCAACGAGATCCTCTATTGGCAGGTCCAAGACGAGCTTGCCAATCGAATGCTTGATGGCGATTTCCCAGAGGCTTGCGACGCTGGCATGGACCTCGGTGGCATTCTGGATAACGGTGAGGATACTGGCGGGGAGAGGTGGCTCCCCGGCGAGGCACCAAAGGAGGATATGGGTATCGAGAAGGACCCTCACAGCGTGGATTTCCCTTCGAAGACTTCCAGCACGTCATCCGGCAGTGGGGCGTCGAAATCAGCCGAGAGGTGGATCTTGCCCTTCAGAATCCCGATCACCCGGGGCTTCGCCCTGGGTTCGATGGGGCAAAGGCGCATGACAGGACGATTGGCCTTGGCGACGATGATCTCCTCGCCGGCCGCCACCTCTTCGGCAATCCTGGAAAGATGGGTTTTCGCTTCATGGATGTTGATCGTCCTCATAACTGAGCCTCATGACTGGTCTTCCTGCTCAAGTGAACCAAGTTGAGTCTACTTGGCTGGCGAGCGTATCGACAAGGGAAAACGCAAAAGAGGGGTTCGTGCTGAGGGTGCTTGACATGTCGCCTCCGGGGACAGGGTTCGGGCATTCCCCCCTTGAGCCTGGGCCATAGGGAAGGGGCTTCGGGTGCGCAGGATCCCGTAGCGGTCGGTGACCGCAACCCCGCTCGGGCTGGGATAGGCGGCGCCCAGGCCGTCGTCAGGACTGCTGCCATGGGCGGTGGCCCGATCCTGGCTGCCGTAGGCCCAGGTCTGGACAAGGGCGCCGGCCCGGTCGTGGACCGCGGTGGGGTTGTGGGGGGCAGAGGGATCGGCGTAGGTGGAGGTGAAGCCGGCGCCGTCCGCACAAGTGACGGTCTGGCAGTTGCCCAGGCCGTCGTAGGTGTAGGAGACCCATTTACCGGCGCCGACCGCTGCGGTGGCTGGCCCCGGGATGGAGGCCAGGAGCTTGCTGCCAGGGTGGTAGCCGAAGGTCAGAGCGCGGCTGCTGGCCACATCGGTCACCGAGGTCAGGCGGTCCTTCCAATCGTAATGCAGGATCTGCTGGTTGCCGGCCCCGTCCTCCCGGCGCTGCAGCCGGCCGTTGGCATCAAAGACCAGCCGCGAGCCCTCCCGGCGCTGCCAGGCCCAGCCGGACTTTGAGTCCAACCACCGGCTCCGCTCCCCCCCCAGGCGCTCCGGAAGAGGTCTGGCTGAGCCCTCGCAGAAGTACCGGGCCCGGCCGGTCTGATCGACCAGCCGCGAGTCGGGGGTACGGCCGCCGGCGCTTGGTTGCAACGCGATTCGTGTGGCCGTCCGTTAAGCACTTTCAGCACGAACGTCCCCTACGTTCCTCACTGCGCTCACCATCCATGATCGGGCACGCCCAAGCACTCTCCACACCAACGTCCCGGATTACCGTTACGGGGGGGAGGAGTTCGCGGTGGTCCTTCCCGGCGCCGGCTTGGCGGCCGCCCTGGAGCACGCCGAAGCCCTGCGCCGCCGCATCGCCGGATACGAGCTGGTGATCCGGGACAGCCGCGGGGCCA
>JBFMBH010000075.1 GCA_040755095.1 Thermodesulfobacteriota bacterium | reverse complement strand
GGCGGCGCCGGTGGCCAGGCCGGTCAGGACCACCGTCCGGCAGCCGGCCGGCAGGCCTCGACAAAGCTCGGCCACCAGCTCGGCATCCCGGGCTGCCAGCTTCAGACCAGTCCGGGCCGGCCGGCCGGCCGCCAGACGGGTCACCGCCCGGCGCGCCAGCTCCGGGTCATGGACGTGCTCCAGATCGAGAAGACCCAGACCGCCGGCGCGACTGGCGGCCAGGGCCACCCCGGGCTCAGCGGTGAAAGGCGGCGTGATAGCGACAAGCTCAAAAGGGCGCATGGTGGCGATGGAATCCTGGAAGAGGGTACGGGGCCAAGGAAGAAGGCGGGGGCGTCGGGAGCGCGCTGCCGGCCCAGGGATGACAGGGGCGTGCCATTCTCGTAGCGAGAAAAAAATCCTATCCGACCCCACAAGGGGTGTCAACCTGACCTTGCGCAGCAACCAGTTGATCCTTCTCCAAGAACGTGGCAGGATCATCCCCCAGTGATCCCCTTGCCAGCGCCCTGTTACGGCAACCTTGAGCCAGAGCATCATGCCGAAAGCCGACCGCCGTCTCATCTTCATCGCCAGCTACGGCCGCAGCGGCAGCACCCTTCTGGACCGCCTCCTCGGCGGCAGCCCGGCCGCCGTCTCTGTGGGCGAGCTGTGTCACCTCTGGGGCCGGGCCGGCCTGCAGGACCAGCTGTGCGGCTGCGGCGCCCCTTTTTCCGCCTGCCCCTTCTGGTCGTCCGTGGTGACGGAGCTGTTTCCCGGGGATCGGCGGGCCGCCTTCCAGGAGGTGCTGGCCTGGCAGCGGGCGGTGAACCGGCAGGTGCACCTGGGGCCCCTGCTCGCCCCGGCCCTGCGGCCGAAGCCCTTTGCCCGAACCCTGGCGTCCTACCTGGAGATCCTCGATCGGCTGCTGGCAGCGATTGTCCGCCAGGCCGGCCGGCCGGTGGTGGTGGACTCCTCCAAGAACCCGATCCAGGCGGTGACCCTGCGCCAGGTGCCAGCCCTGCCGGTGCACCTCGTCCACCTGGTCCGGGACAGCCGGGCGGTGGCCTATTCCTGGCAGCGCCGGCGGCTGCGGCCGGAGATCCACTGGGAGAAGAGCTTCATGCCGGTGTGGGGGCCCCTGAAGTCCAGCCTCCAGTGGCTCTACGTCAACGCCATCTTCCTCCGCCTGGGCCCCCGGATGGCCAGCCGGCACCTGGTGCGCTACGAGGATCTGGCGGCCCGGCCCCAGGCCACCGTGGCCGGCCTGGCCCAGGCCCTCTCCATCCCGGAGCCGGTGGTCTTCACCGGGCCGGACCGCTGCCGCTTCGGGGTCGATCATACCGTGTCCGGCAATCCGGCCCGCTTCCAGCAAGGCGAGGTGGTCATCCGGCCGGACGAGGATTGGCGCACCGGGCTTGCCCCCCGGCACCGCCTCCTGGTCCTGCTCCTTACCTGGCCGTATCTGTTTCGCTTCGGCTATCTGGGCGGTCGCCAGGGATAGTCCGCCGCCCCAGACCTTTCTTGTGGTGAAATCCCCAGTCCCGCTGGGGTATACTTGGCCGTTTCTGGCGCTTCTTCTCTCCCCCCTTCCGAGGCCTTTGTCTCCATGACTGCCGCCGCCGACCCGACGCCGCCGCTTCTGGGAATCATCCTCGCGGCCGGCCGCGGGGTGCGGGCCTACCCTTCCACCCGCTACATGCCCAAGGTCCTGCTGCGGATCGCCGGCCAGCCCCTCATCGAGCGCAATCTCGCCATCCTCCGGGACCAGCTGGGGATCCGGGAGATCATCATCGTCATCGGCTACCTGGGCGAGCAGATCATCGACTATTTCAAGAAGCGGGACCCCGGGGTCCGGATCACCTTCGTGGTGCAGCGGGAGCAGCGGGGCATCGCCCACGCCCTGTTGCAGGTGGAAGGCATGATCGGCAGCCGGCCCTTCGTGGTCATGCTGGGGGACGAGCTGTATCTGGGCTCCAACCACGGCAAGCTGCGGCAGCTCCTGGCCAACGACTGTGCCGGAGTCCTCTTCTTCCGGCGGGAGCCGGACTTGCGGCGGGTGGCCCGCAACTTCGTGGCCCGTCTGGATGGCGACCGGGTGCTGGCCCTGGAGGAGAAGCCCCGGCAGCCGGAAACCGAGCTCATGGGCGTGGGCACCTATCTTCTCACCGAACGGGTCTTCCCCTATCTCAAGAGCGCCCAGCCGTCCAGCCTCAGGGGGGAGGTGGAGATCACGGACGCCCTGTCGGCCATGGCGGCCCGGGAGAAGGTGCTGGCCTGCATCCTTGATGGCGACTATCTGAACGTCACCACCATGGAGGACGTCAACTCCGCCAACTACGCCATCCGCGACCAGCAGTTCGCCTCCTACCGGATCAGTGTCGTGGTGCCGGCCTACAACGAGGCCGCCACCGTCGGCCAGGTGGTCCAGGAATTCCTGGCCCATCCGGAGGTGGACGAGGTGCTGGTGGTGGACAACAACTCCCGGGACGACACCGCGGCCCTGGCGGCGGCGGCCGGCGCCCGGGTGGTGCGCGAGCCCGGCCAGGGGTACGGTTGCGCCCTCAAGCGGGGCATGCTGGAGGCGAGCGGGGATCTTTTCATCCTCACCGAGGCGGACGGCTCCTTCCGGGCCCGGGATTTGAGCAAGCTTCTGGAGTACGCCAAGGATTGCGACATGGCCATCGGCACCCGCACCACCCGCCAGCTCATCGAGCAGGGTGCCAACATGGACGGCGTCACCCGCTGGGCCAACGTCTTTTTCGGCAAGCTCATCGAGGTGCTGTGGTGGGGCCAGGAACCCCGCTTCACCGATGTGGGCTGCACCTTCCGGGCGATCTGGCGCGACAGCTTCCTGGACATCCGGGATTTTCTCACCGCGCCGGGCCCCGAATTCGCCACCGAGATGATGATCGCCATGCTCCTCTACCGGAAGCGGATCATCGAGATCCCGGTGTCCTATTTTCCCCGGGCCGGCGGCAGCTCCAAGCACTCGGTGAGCCATTGGGCCAAGGCCAAGACCGCCCTGCGCATGCTGCGCACCACCCTGCGCCACCGCTTCGGCCCCCCGCCCGCCCGGGACTGACCACCCTTGTTCGAGGAGGAGGGAGAAAGGTGCGGATCGCCAATTGGGGCCTTTACCCCGTCGTGGACGCCACGGTCCGGTCCTTTACCGCCCAGGCGGACGCCCAGCGCCTCTTGGCCACCATGCCGCCGGCCATTCCCCGGGGCCTGGGCCGCTCGTACGGCGACTCCTCCCTGGCACCGGTAATCGTCGATGTCAGCCGGTTCCGGCGCCTTTCCGCCTTCGACCCGGCCACCGGGCTTCTGACCTGCGAGGCCGGGGTCAGCCTTGCCGAGATCCTGACCGCCTTCGTGCCCCGGGGCTGGTTTTTGCCGGTGACCCCGGGCACCCGCTTCGTGACCGTGGGCGGCGCCATCGCCTCGGACGTCCACGGCAAGAACCACCACCGGGCCGGCACCTTCAGCCAGCACGTCACCGAGCTTACGGTGCTGCTGGCCGACGGCCGGGTGGTCCGGACCTCGCGCAGCGCCAGCCCGGACCTCTTTGCCGCCTGCTGCGGCGGCATGGGGCTTTGCGGCCTCATCCTGACCGCCACCTTGCGCCTCGTGCCCATCGAGTCGGCCGCCATCCGCCAGACCACGGTGCGGGCGAAGGATCTGGCCGAGACCATGGCCTGCTTCGAGGAAACCGCTGCCGCCACCTATTCCGTGGCCTGGATCGATTGCCTGGCCCAGGGGAGTCGTCTCGGCCGCAGCGTCCTTTTTTTGGGCGAGCACGCCGCGGCCGGCGAGGCCGCCCGGCTGGGCTGGCCCCACCCCCTTCGGCCGCCAGCCAAGCGCCTGCTCACCGTGCCCTGCCATCTGCCGGCCGGTCTTTTGAACCGGCTCACCGTCCGGGCCTTCAACGAGGTCTACTACCGCCGGCAGCCCGCCGGCGCAAGCCAGCAGCTGGTGGACCTCATGACCTTCTTCTACCCCCTGGACGCGGTAGGCCACTGGAACCGCATCTACGGCCGGCGAGGCTTCTGCCAGTACCAGTTGGTCCTGCCCAAGGAAGCCGGTGCCCAGGGGCTGAAGGCCGTGCTGGCTGCGGTCAACCGGCAGGGGCGGGGCTCGTTTCTGGCCGTCTTGAAGCTCTTCGGCCCGGCCAACGGCCTGCCCTTGTCCTTCCCCAGGGAGGGGTATACCCTGGCCCTGGACTTCCCCATGAGCCCAGGCCTCCTGGCCTTTCTCGAGGACCTGGACCGCATCGTGCTGGAGCACGGCGGCCGGCTCTATCTCACCAAGGACGCCCGCATGTCCGCGGCCTTCTTCCGGGCCAGCTACCCGGGGGCAGAGGCCTTCATCGCGGCCAAGCGTCGCTTCGACCCCGACAACCGCTTCCGAAGCCTCCAGTCCCAGCGTCTGGCCATTGCCTGACCGGCCAGCCCGCGCCGCAACTGCCCAACGAAAGGAGAAATCGCATGGCTCATGTTCTCATCCTCGGCGCCGGATCCGACATCGCCCGCGCCCTGGCCGCCCGCCTGGCGGCCGTGGGCTATCATCTCTACCTGGCCGGCCGCAACCCGGCGGAGCTGGAAAAGGACGCCCAGGACCTGCGCCTCCGGTACGGCATCGACGCCCAGGCCAAGGCCTTCGACGCCCTGGCCATGGACAGCCACCCGGCCTTCTGGCAGGATCTGGAGCCGAAGCCCTATGGGGTGGTCTCGGCGGTGGGCCTTCACGCCCCCCAAGAGGAGGCGGAGCACGACTGGGCGCTCTGCCGCTCCCTCCTGGACACCAACCTCACCGGCCTGGTGTCGATTTTGAACCTCGCCGCCGACCACCTGGAGGCCCAGGGCCGCGGCTTTGTCATCGGTCTCGGCTCGGTGGCTGGCGACCGGGGACGCCGCAGCAACTATCTCTACGGCGCCGCCAAGGCCGGCTTTGCCACCTATCTTTCCGGCCTCCGGGCCCGGCTCTCCCGGGTCGGGGTGCTGGTGATCACGGTCAAGCCCGGCTACGTGCGTACGAAGATGACCGCGGGCCTGGCGCTGCCAGAGGCCCTGGTGGCGACCCCCGAGCAGGCGGCCGCCGACATCTTCCATGCCTTCAAGGAGGGCAAGTCCGAGGTCTACACCCGCTGGTTCTGGCGGTACATCATGCTGGGGATCCGATTGATCCCGGAATGCATCTTCAAGAAGCTCGATATCTGATGGCTGCCATAGCCACGCGGCGTTGCCGGAGGGTGAGCCCATGAATCGCGGGCACGGATTCCAGGGCATGCGCTGGCACAAGTGCGATCTCCATCTGCACACCCCAGCGGACAGGAAGCATTGGCGTGGCCAGCCCCTGGGCACGAACCTGGCCGAAACAGCGGAGGCCTACATCCGGCAGTGCTACGAAGCCCGGCTGGAGGTGATTGCCATCACCGACCACAACTTTGCCGCCAAGGCCTTTCTGCCCCACCTCCAGAGGGCCGCCGAATCCCTGGCGCCACAATATGATGACCGCAGGATCACCCTGTTCCCGGGCTTCGAGATCACGGCCAATGTCGGCAAGGGCATGCACGTGCTGGCCCTCTTCGAACCTGGTACCGATCTCGAGAAGATCGACCACACCCTCACCCTCTGCGGGGTGCCCATGCCCCGGAGCAAGGGTGACGGCAGTCATGAGCCATCCACCGAAGGCCTTGCCCACATCATCAAGACCGTCCAAACGAAGGATGCGCAAGGTAGGCTCGAAGGGGTGGTCATCTGCCCCCATCCCCACGAGACCGGCATCTTCGACAACGAACGAATCTCGGAGTGGCTGCAACAGGAAGAATGGAAGCACCCCGACCTCCTGGCGATCGAGGTGCCCAAGCCCCTCGGCCAGCTGAGCCAAGGCTGGCAGCGCCTGTTCGGCAATGGCGACGGCTGTCAGCCGGAATGGCAACGCCGGCGGCCCATGGCAGCGGTGATGTCCTCGGATGCCAAGGCCCTGACCGCAGACGAGGATCCAGTCAACTTCATCGGCCGGCGATCCTGTTGGATCCGCATGTCCGCCCCCTCCCTGGAGGCCCTGCGCCAGGCCTTTCTGGACCCGGAATCCCGGATCTGTCTGGAGCCGGAGCCACCGCGAGTGACCCACACCCACCTGGCGAGCATCCAGGTCCAGGGCACGGCATTTCTCAAGGACCAGGAGCTGGCACTCTCGCCCCATCTCAACTGCCTGATCGGTGGCCGCGGCAGCGGCAAGTCCATGCTCCTGGAAAGCATGCGCCTCGGCCTGCGGGCGGATATGGCGGTGCGGAATCTTTCGGACACGGAGCACGTGGCGGCCAAGCAGATCCGAAGATTGCGGGGCACCTTCGGCGCCGGCACCCGGGTAGCCCTTCGGGTCGTTCACGATGACCTGGAGGACATCTTCCTGGTGGACGGATCCGGGCAGCCTGCTCGGATCGAAGGTCGCGACCTGGCAGACCCGCCCACCGTCTTCCGCCGGCTGGGGGCACTGGTGTTCAGCCAGGAGGAGATTTCCCAGCTCGCCGACCGGCAACGCTCACTCCTCGATTTCGTCGATGGCCTGGCCGGGGAGACTTTGGAGCCAGTCCGTGCGAAGGCCCGGCAACTTGTCGACCGCCTGCGCGCCTCCCAGCTCGGCCAGGCCACCATCCGGCGTCTGGAAGGAGAGCTCTTGGTCCTTGCCCAGGAAGCCGAAGAGCTGAGCCGGCAGCTGGCTGCCAAGGCCCATGTGCAGGATGATCTGCGGGCTCATCGTGCGGCCCAGGACGCCCGTCGCTATCTGACCGGGGTCCAGGCCAAAGCCGGCGAGACCAGGGAGCGCCTGACCACCCTGGCCGCAGAGCTGGAGGGTGAGCCACCGCCTCTGGGCAGCCGAGTGGCACAGTTCCCGATACCGGACTATTTCCGGCAGGCCGAAGGGACCATCGCCGCAGCGTACCAGGGGCTGGCGGCCGCCCTGACCACCGCCACCACGGCCTTTGCCACCAGGATCGAGGCGGCCACTTCGGCCCACTCCCGGATGGGCGCGGTGCAGCAGGCCATTGACCAGGCGGCAGCGGCATTTCATGCTGCCTGTGGTGCCAAAGGACTGTCGCCGGAGGAGGCAGAGCGACTGCGGGAGACCGAGCAGTCCTACCGGCAGAAACAGGCCGCCCGCGAGGCCAAACAGAGCGAGCGAGATCAAGCCTTGCGGTCGCAGCCGGACAGCCGCCAGCTTCTCAGGGAGCTTGCCGCCTGTTGGCGGCACGAGACCCGGATACGCCAGCAGCTCCTTGACGACATCACACGCAGCGAGGCCATGCCCAGGACCAGGGATGGTGCGGCGACGGTCAAGACCCGTCTCGTGTTTGCCGGCGACCGGGAGGGCTTTCTGAAGGCCTGGGGGGGCTTGGCTCCGGACCGTCGCACCGCTGCCGGCCGTTCGTGGGACCGCTACGTCCGGGACAGTAGGGGGGGGAACCTCGGTGATCAGTTGTTTGACGTCTTGCAACAATCGCTCCCCGATGGGGGCAACGGTGTCCAGGCGGGCAATCCTGTCCAATGGCTGGAAGCGAACTGGGACAACGAGGCAGCTTGGCCGGACCTGGCCAGAGAGTACCGGAAGGAAATCGCCCGGATCCGTGATGAACAGCCGGAGCGATGGCTGGACCAGCTCGTGACTCGGGTGCCGGATGCTGCAGATCTTGAGCTTCTCCGCCATGATGGCACCGTGGCCGGGTCATTCGGCAACGGGGATCTTTCCGACGGCCAGAAGAACACTGCCATCCTTGCCCTGCTGCTGGCCTGCGGCCAGGGCCCGGTACTCCTCGACCAGCCGGAGGACGAGTTGGACAGTGCCTTTCTCTTCCACGAACTGGTGCCCATGCTGCGGAAGGCCAAGCGCAGCCGACAGCTCATCGTGGTCACCCACAACGCCAACATCCCGGTCAATGCCGACGCCGAGCTTGTGTATGCCCTGGCCGCAATCGAAGGCCGGGGCACCTGTCTGACCCAGGGGGGGCTGGATCGGCCCGAGGTCGCGCAAGTGGTTCTTGAGATCATGGAGGGATCCCGGGAAGCCTTCCAGCGACGCAAGGACAAGTATCATTTCTGAGATGCGAGCGACCCATGGAATCTGATGTGACGACCCTGCTACGGGAAATTCAGGCCGGCGAAGATACCTTCCTGGAGCTCAAGGAAGTGGTGTTCCGGGGGAATCAGCTCTTGCTGGGTGAGACGGGGCGGGCTCCGGCGGAAATCGCCGAGGTGTTGTGCTCCATGGCCAATACCGAAGGGGGGACGATCCTTTTCGGGGTGCGCAAGGACGGCATGGTCGTCGGTATCCCTCCGGAGAAGCGGGATCTCCTGGAGCAGTTGGTGGTCAATGTCGGGCTGAACAACTGCCGTCCCATGATCGAGCCGGCCCTCGACTGGCTGCACCTGCCTGATGCCCAGGAAGCCCCCAGGCTCTGCCTCAAGGTGACGATCCACAAATCGCGGTACTACGTGCACCAGACCACCGACGGCCGCTTCCTGAAACGGGTCGGCAGCCACCGCCATCCCATTCCGGCGGAGCAACTGGGGCGACTGCTGGCGACCCGAAGCCTCCTCATCCCCTTCGAGGAGCGACCGGCCCTGGGCACCGATCTGGCGCTCTTGGATCGGGCCCGAATCGAGGCCTATTACCAGCGCCGCTTCCGCCGAAGCCTGGCCGCCGACGGCGGCACCCTGGAGCGCTTTCTCCTTAACCTCAAGCTGGCCGTGGCCCTGGATGACAAGGTGGTGCCCACCATTCTCGGCGTCATCCTCTTCGCGGAGCGACCGGAGCACGCCGTGGACGGGGCCGTGATCGACATTGCGGCCTACGATCACGAACCGGCGGACGGCCAAACCGTGGACACCAGGCGGATCACCGGTCCAGTGCCCGAGCAGATCGTACAGGTGCTCCGCTACTTCCAGACCTCGCCCTTACTGGCCACGGTGGCGCGGAAAGAGGCCATGGGCCGTCGCGATCGGCCAGCCTACGTGGACACCGCCCTCCAAGAGGCGGTGGTCAACGCCGTGGTCCACCGGGACTATGAGCTTTCCGGGTCGCAAATCATCATCCGCATCTTCCCCGGTCGCATCGAGATCCAGAATCCGGGTGGTCTTCACAACACCCTGACCGAAGAAGCCCTGTACGCCGGCTGCCAGCCGATTCGGCGCAACCAGTTCCTGGCCGGCTTTATGAGGGATTTCCCCAGCCCGCTTACCGGCACCAGCTTCATGGAGGCCCGGGGGGAAGGCTTTCTCAATCTGGTCCGGGCCAGCGAGGAGCTGTCCGCCCGCCGGCCCTTGATCGAGCGGCTCGGGTCCGTGGCTGTTCGCCTGACCATCTTCGCGGCCTCACACGCCACTGCCTCCCAGAGCGGCCGATGAGTCGACAGGAGCAGACCTCCCCCCCCGCTCGGCGCCGGGTCCTGGTCATGGGCCTGGATGGCGCCACCTTCGATCTCATGGGCCCGTGGATGGCCGAAGGGAGGCTGCCCAACCTGGCCCGGCTGGCGGCCTATGGCGCCCACGGCCCCCTGGATCCGGCCCCCAACCTGCGCTCCGCCGCCTCCTGGACCTCCTTTGCCACCGGTGCCAACCCGGGCCGGCACGGCATCTACGAGTTCTATGACTTCGAGCCGCAAAGCTACGGCATCCGCTTCGTGAACGGCGGCGAGCGGGCGGTGCCGGCCCTGTGGCAGCTGGCGGACGCCGCCGGCCTGGCCACGGTGAGCGTCAACGTGCCCATGAGCTACCCGGCCGAGGCCCTGGCCCATGGCATCCTCCTGGCCGGCCTCGACGCCCCGGGCACCGCCAGCCCGGGCTTCTGCCATCCGGCCGGCATCCTGGCCGAGCTGGAAGACCGCTTCGGCCGCTACATCATCGAGCCGGGGCTTACCGGCTGCATCGTCGATGGCCGCCTGGACGAGGCGGTCGCCCTGCTCTTTGCCGAGATCGAGCAGAAGCGGCAGGTGGCCCTGGCCCTGTTGCAGGAGAAGCCCTGGGATCTGGGCATCATTGTCTTCCGCAGCCTGGATGCGGCCCAGCACTGCTTCTGGAAGCACCTGGATCCCGGGCACCCGGCCCACGATCCAGGCCTGGCGGCCCGCTACGGGTCGGTGATCCCCCGGGTCTACCAGACCCTGGATGCCATCGCCGGCGAGCTTTGCGGCCTCCTGGGACCGGAAGACGTCTTTGTCATCCTCTCCGACCACGGCGCCGGCCCCAAGCACCCGGCTGCCAACCAGCTCAACGCCTGGCTGGCAGCCCACGGCTACCTCGCCTACCAGGAGCGCCGGCCCGGCCTGGGGCCCGCGGTCACCACCGCCCTCCAGGCGGCCTACCGGCTGGTGGCCGCCAAGCTGCCCCGCCGGGGCAAGGAGGCCATCGCCCGCCTCCTGCCGGGCCTGCGCAACCGGGTGCAAAGCCGGCTCTGCTTCACCGGCATCGACTGGTCCCGCACCCGGGCCTATTCGGATACCCTGTTCGCCAACATCCGCCTGAACCTGGCCGGCCGGGAAGGCCAGGGCATCGTCTCCCCCGGCGCCGAGGCGGCCGCCCTCCTGGCCGAGCTCAAGGCCGCCCTCCTGGACTGCCGGGATGCGGCCAGCGGCGAGCGGATCGTCGAGGCGGTGCTGCTCCGGGACGAGATCTACCACGGCGCCCATGCCGGCCGGGCCCCGGACCTCACCATCCGCTGGCGGGAGGATGGGCGGATCAGCGGCCTGGCCCTTCCCGGCGGCCCGGCAGACCAGGATCCCGCCGCCTACCCCCTGATCCCGGCGGAGGACGCCCGGGTCATCTCCGGTGACCACCGCCGCTTCGGGGTCTTCTTCGCCGCCGGCCACGGCATCCGGCCGGACTTCCGCCTGGCGGATGCCCGGATCATCGATGTGGCGCCCACCATCCTGGCCCTCCTCGGGCTGCCCATTCCTGACCACATGGACGGCCGAGTGCTCGCCGAGCTGCTGGCCGAGCCGGTGGCCTCCGGGGCGGCGGGGGGGGGAAAACCACCGGCACCGCCAGCCCCGGCCGCCGGCCAACCGGCCCGGACATACACCGGGGCGGAACGGGAGGCCATCGCCCAGCGGATGCGGGACCTGGGCTATCTGGAATAGGAGGACGAGGAGGGATATGCCTGACGAGAAGCCTGGCTACCAGGCGATCAATGCCTGCCGCATCTGCCGCTCCAGGCGGGTCGGCAACCGCTTCCGGCTGCCGGCCTTCACGGTCCGGCACTGCCGGGACTGCGGCGTGGTCTTCCTGTCACCGATGCCGACGCCGGAAACCCTGGCCGGCCTCTATGCCGCCGACTACTACCAGGAACGGCAGGAGTACTTCTTCGGCAACATCGTCGCCGACCAGGATCACGGCAAGGAGGACGCCAACATCCAGGCCTTCCGCCAGGGCCTGGCCCGGCTCGCCGGGCACCAGCCCCGGCGGGGCCGGCTGCTCGATATCGGCTGCGGCCCGGGCATCTTTCTGGCCATGGCCCGGGAGGCGGGCTGGCAGGTGCAGGGGGTGGATGTCTCCGCCTTTGCCGCCCGCTACGCCCGGGAGCGGTTTGGCATTCCGGTCAGGGTGGGCGCGGATCTCACCACGGTGGCCCTGCCGGCCGGCAGCTTTGCCGCCATCACCCTCTGGGATGCCCTGGAGCACTTCCTGGATCCCCTGACCCAGCTGCGGGCAGCCGCCAATCTCCTGGCCGAGGGCGGCATCCTCATGCTGGACGTGCCCAACGAGGCCTCCCTCCTCCGGATTCTGGCCCGGGGCTTCTACCTCGCCTCCGGCGGCCTTTTCACCTACCCGGTCCGGAAGCTCTACCACGGCTTCCATGTCCACTACTTCGACGCCCGGGCCCTGACCGGTCTCCTGGAACGGGCCAGCCTCGAGCTGGTTGCCTTGCACAGAAAGCCGATCCCGGTGGTCAAGGCCCGGGGTAAGCCGGTGGAAAAGCTCATCGTCCGCCTCCTCTCCGGCCTGGAGCAGCTCCTGGGCATGGAGTACGAGCTCATCGCCCTCGCCCGCCGCCGGGGGCCGGCCGCCTGATGGACCGTGGCAGGGACGTGGAATCCGCGCCCTGGCTTGAGGTGTTCGGGGGAGATCGGATCAATGGTCACCACCGGCGGCTGGAAAAAAAATCGCGACCAGAAAGGCAAAGGGAGGCCCATGATGCTGAAGAGGCTCTATGCGAACAACTATCGATGCCTGGTCAATTTCGAAATGCATTTCGATGAGCTGACCCTGCTGCTCGGGCCGAATGGAGGCGGGAAATCCACCATTTTCGATCTGCTCTTCAACATCCGCCATCTGATCGTGGACAACGCCAAGATCAGCGAAGTGTTCCCGCCGGAGGATCTCGCCGCCTGGGTCAAGCAGACGGAACAGTCCTTCGAAGTCGATGTGGAGAGCGAGGAAGGTCTTTTCTCCTACAGGCTGGTCATCTCCCACAATCCCGACCTCAAGAAACAGCGGGTCGAGCTCGAACGGCTGTTGTTTGAAGGCAAGCCCCTGTTTGAGTTCAGGCATGGCGAGGTAAGCCTTTACCACGACGATCACGAACCCGGCCCAAAGTATTCCTTTGATTGGTCCGTGTCGGCGTTGGCTACGATTGTTTCGCGGCCCGACAACAGGAAGTTGACCTGGTTCAAAAAATGGCTCGAGATGCTGTTTGTCGTCAGCCTCCAGCCGAAGGCCATGACCTCCGAAGCTGAAGAGGAGTCCGACTGGCTCAACCGGGACGGCACCAACTTCGCTTCCTGGTACCGGTGCATCTCCCAGGAGCACCAGGACAAGATCTTCCAATTGACCGAAAAGCTGCGGGAGGCCATCCCCGGTTTTCATGTCTTCAAACTGGAGCAGGCAGGGAAGTACCGAATCCTGAAGGTCGGATTTGCCAGCGAAGAGCAGAAGGCCTCTCCGGTCTTCTTCGATTTTGAGCAACTTTCCGATGGGCAACGGGTCCTTGTTGTTCTCTATGCGCTGCTGCTCGGCTTGAAAGACCTCGGACACACCGTCTTCCTCGACGAGCCGGAAAACTACATTGCCTTGCCCGAAATCCAGCCTTGGCTCATGGAGCTGAATACTGCCTGTGGCGAAGGGTTCCCTCAGGCCGTGATCATCAGCCATCATCCCGAACTGATCGACTATCTCGGCCCGGAATGCGGCAAATGGCTCGAGCGGGACCCGCTTGGGCCAACACGCGTGAAGAAGCTCCCCCAGCGAATTGATGACGGCCTCAAGCTTTCTGATCAGAAAAGAACGTCTCTGTCAGCCGGCAGTCAGTCATCTGGTGCGACTATGCCAATCAGGCGGCCTGACCGCAGATGCGCCACCGTCGTTGCAGATGGCCTGCCAGGAGTACCAGACCAGAATCAGACGCTTGCGATAGGTATCGAGGACCATGCGACCCTGTGTGTCCCTCATGCCTGACATGGCGTTCTCCGGCCTGGAGCAGCTCCTGGGCATGGAGTACGAGCTCATCGCCCTCGCCCGCCGCCGGGGGCCGGCCGCCTGACCATACCGCCACCGTACTCGTGTCCCCAGGAGGGGTGTCATGGCCAGCATCGAAGGCTTCAGGATCACGAACTTCCGGACCTTGCGGCAGGTGTCCCTGGGCAAGCTCTGGGACCTGCAGGGCACGGCACCCTTGACGCCCATGACGGCCGTCATTGGCAAAAACGGCGTCGGCAAGAGCGCCCTTTTCGATGCCTTCGGCTTCTTGTCGGATTGCCTGAAGAGCGGGGTCGAGGAGGCCTGCGATGCCCGCGGCCGGGGGGGCTTCGAGCGGATCCGCTCCCAGGGGCAGACCGGACCGATTGCCTTCGAGGTGTATTACAAAGAGGAGCGGGGCGCCCGGCCCATCACCTACGAGCTGGCCATCGGCCTGGACGCCTCCGGGCGACCCTATGTCATGAAGGAACGGCTCCGGCAAAGACGCCGGGGACAGAAGCATGGCCGGCCCTTCTCCTTCCTGATCCTCGATGAAGGCAAAGGCATCGCTTGGAAAGGGGAGCAAGGCGGACGGCAGATTGACGACACGGCCCTGGACCTGCCAGGGCTGATGAAGACCGTGCGCGAGGGTGTGGATGAAGAGGAGAGCCGGGAAACCGAGGTCGTCGAGCTGGAAGATCGACGCCGGCTTGGTATTGCCACCCTGGGCTCGCTCAAGCAACATCCGCGCATAGCCGCCTTCCGGCGCTTCCTGGAAGGCTGGTACCTGAGCTACTTCACCCCGGATGCTGCCCGCAGCCTGCCTCTGGCCGGGCCGCAAAGGCACCTCAACATCCACGGCGACAACCTGGGCAACGTGGTGCAGTTCATGGAGCGGGAGCATCCCAAGAGGTTCCAGGCCATCCTGGACAGGATCGCCGCCAAGATCCCTGGCATCAGCCGGATCGATACAGCGAAATCCCCGGACGGCAGACTGCTCCTGTGCTTCAACGATCGCGGCTTCAAGGACCCGTTCTTCGCGCAGCAGATGTCGGACGGCACCTTGAAGGTATTCGCCTACCTGCTCATGCTGGAAGACCCGGCCCCACCACCTCTCCTGTGCATCGAGGAGCCGGAAAACGGCCTCTATCACAAGCTCCTGGAGACCCTCGCCCGGGAGTTCCGCCAGCATGCCACCGGCCGCAAGGGCGGTTCCCAGGTCTTCGTCACCACCCACCAGCCCTACTTTGTCGACGCCCTGGAGCCGGAGGAGGTCTGGGTGCTGGAAAAAGGGGCGGACGGCTTCTCGACAGCGCGGCGTGCCAGTGGCGATCCGGTGATCAAGAGCATGGTGGCCCAGGGTCTGCCCCTGGGCAGCCTCTGGTACAGCGACTATCTGGATGCGAGGTAGCCCGGTGCACTTCGAGATTCTCGTCGAGGACCTGTCTGGCAAGAAGCTGCTGGAGGCCGTCGTGCCCAGGATCCTCGGCCCCACCCACACCTGCCGGGTCATCTCTTACAAAGGCCTTGGGCGTATCCCTCCGGACATGGGTCGGGAGGCCGACCCGTGTCGTCGTATCCTCCTGGCCCGCCTGCCCCAATTGCTCGCCGGCTATGGCAGAGCATTTGCCAGCTACCATCGGAACAGTCCGGCTGCCGTCATCGTTGTCTGTGACCTGGACGACAAGTGCCTGAAAGCATTCCGCCAGGAGCTGCTGCGGATCCGGAGCACCTGCTACCCGCAGCCGACCACGCGGTTCTGCGTGGCCATTGAGGAGGGCGAGGCGTGGCTCCTGGGGGACCTGCCAGCCGTCAAGGCCGCCTATCCCCGGGCCAAAGACGCGGTCCTCAACACATACCAGCCTGACAGCATCTGCGGCACCTGGGAGAAACTGGCGGATGCCGTCTTTCCCGGCGGGGCGCGGCAGCTGGCCGCCCAGGGCTGGCAGACGGTGGGGGCCGAGAAGTCGCGCTGGGCGGAAGCCATCGCCCCACGGATGGATGTGGAATCAAATGCCTCGCCCAGCTTTCGGTACTTTCGGGCCAAGCTCCGGGAGCTGGCCGGCATGCCAGGCCCTCCGGCCGGTGGTCCGGACGCCGGCACGGGATGATGTCGACGCCCTACCAGGCCAAATACTGGGCCTACCCCCTCCAGCTCAAGGGCCATGCCGGGAGCATAGACGCCCTTTCCCGCTCCATCGCCAATGCCCGGGTCGCACGGGTCCCTGCATGGAGCAAAGGGCGATAGCGGCCGAAGCGCATGACCACGTTGTGCAAGAGCGAAGCAGGTTCTCAATTTGAAATCGATCTGCAGAGCCGGATTGCGTGGCTAAGCCATCCCCGCGTGAAAGAACTGGGTGCAGTGCTGGAGGCGTCACGTCTATGAACTGGTCTTGTCCCAACTGTGGGCGTGATCATCCTGTGATATCCGAGATGCGTATTACTAGATGCCGCTGCGGGTTTGAGCACACGTCCAGACTAAGACAGCTGGCCACTGCGATTAGGGCATTCTCGACGCGTGTTCGACGGGATACAGGCTCGACAATGCCGCTGACCGCTGATTTAGGGATTGGCAACCCAATGCCGCGAGGATAATCGTCAGGGGGATGCTGATAATCAGAAGCGAAAACCGGAAGCGGCGGGAAATCTTCGGCGCCCAGGATGCCATCGACGGCCAACGGGCAGCGCTCATCGCCGGCATCGAGCGGCAGATCCGGGCCTCTCCAGCGATGGAATCCCTGTTCTCGGTCCGTTGGACATTGGTATGATGGCTGCCGCGACCGGTGTGGTTTAGCGGCAGGGAAGGGGAATCGCAATGCGCTTTGAGATCTACTGCGACGAAAGCCAGCCCGACGTATTCTGGTCACGGTCACCGAAGCGGGCGCGCTTCCTGATGATCGGAAGTCTCTGGCTTCCGGCCGACTTGCGCGCCGAGGTGAAGGATGCCATCAACTCCTTGAAGACGGAGTATGGGTTCGCCCGCGAGATCAAGTGGCATCACGTCAGCAGCGGCCACCAGGAGTTTTACAGGGGCTTGGTCGATCTTTTTCTCCGATTCGACAGTTCCCTTCGATTTCGTTGCATCGCCGTGGAGGGGGACAAGGTCGATATGGCCCGATACCACGAGAGCGATGCGGAGCTGGGCTTCTACAAGTTCTACTACCACCTGTTGAAGAACTGGATTGAGGATTTCAGCGAATACCGGGTCTTCTGTGACGAAAAGACCAACCGAGCAGGTGGCCGGCTCCGGACCCTTCGGCGTTGCCTGGCCTGCGCCAATCTCTCGTCCAACGTTGAATTCGTGCAGGCGTTGCCATCCCACGATGTCGTCCTTCTGCAGATGGTGGATTTCCTCCTCGGCATGGCCTCCGCGCGGCTGAACGACGCCGTGCAGGCGGGCGGGGCCAAGGACAAGGTCGCCCGCCATCTCGAAAAGGCCCTGGGGATGCGCCTGGCCCACACACCGAGGAACGAGCGGAAGTTCAATATCTTTCAGATCCGGCTCAACGGGGGATGGTGACGTGCCCCGCCCTCCCCTGCGGCGCCATCTGTCCGTGGACGAGTATCGGGCACACTTCGAGCGGGTCTACTGCCGAGCGCCGATCGTGACCTTCGATGGGATCCCGGTGCGATTCCGGAAGTCGGACTTTGATCACTGCATGCAGAAAACAGCGCGGGGTGGAAGCGGAGAAAAGATCGGTTGGGCCACGGACAGGTTGGAGCGTATCGACTGGATCAAGGCGACGCTGGAGCACGCCCATGCCGAGCTCTATTTCGGGTGGGACAACAAGCGACGGGTGACGGCTCGAAGCCGGCGAGTTGCTGTAGTGTTCGGCCGTTACGTGGTGGTGGTCGCGATCCTCTGGCGATCGCAGGACATGGAAGGCCGATTCATTACCGCCTATCCTGCCGACGAGAGTGGCATCGCCAGGATTCGGACGATGCCGCAGTGGAGGCGATAAAAGAAAATCGCCGCTGATTTGCCAGGCTGGCTCAGCGGCGGAGGCCTTTGCGGGTCCCCTGCATGGAGCAAAGGACAATAGCACCGAAGCGCTGATTCAAACATATTCAAGCATGGCCAGGCTTGTCAACGAAAACGATCGGCGGCCGATGAATTGGTGGCGAGCGAGCTCACCTGGACCGGCAAGGGAACCGGCCCCGCCTGGAGCCGCGCATCCTCCTGGAGGATCCGGCGCTTTCCTATCATGCCCGCGAACGGGTGACCGGCCACGACATCTTCGACAACATCCTGATCCAGGGGGACAGTCTGTTGGCGTTGAAGGCTCTGGAGCAGGAGCTCGCCGCGTCAAGTGTATCTACGTGGATCCGCCCAGCTTCCGCCACCTTCGGGCCAAGCTTCGGGAGCTGGCGGGGTCAGGCGCGCCGATCGGCGGCCCGGACGCCGGCACGGGATGATGTCCACGCCCTACCAGGCCAAATACAGGGCCTGTGCCCTCACGCTGAAGGGGGCAGCTCGCCTGAATCCACTGGCGGACGTTGTGCCGCCGTGGCGGTGATCGGGAACGCGAACATCGCTGCTTATCGCATGTCCGCTGGGACCGGCCCTTCCTTGACTTGCCCTCCCGCGTATTGTATGTCAATACCGTTTTGGGCTGATCAATCCGGTTGAAAACGATTCAAGACCATCCTGGCCGTGAATGTTCGGCTCTATCCCTGCTGGAGTCGCCGGCAACTACCCGGAGTGGAAGAGATGGAAGACAGGTGGCTCTCGGTTGACGAGATTGGGGCCTATCTCGGCGTCAAGCGGGATACGGTCTACCGGTGGATCAGCGAAAAAGCGCTGCCGGCGCACAAGGTGGGCCGGCTGTGGAAGTTCAAGAGGGACCAAGTGGACGACTGGGTCCGCCAGGGCGGCACCAGCGAAGCCGGCGGAGAGCATGACTGAATCGCAGAGAAAGGGCCTGGTGCGCCTGGGGTTCACTTTCGGCAAGGGCGGGACACACGTTGCCAGGACCATGATGCTTGAGGAGCTTGCCGCCTTGCTGGCCCATGGAAATCCGGAGACCGTGACGTCTGACGCCTACACTTCGGCCATTGCAGTGGACAATTGCCTCGGCAAGCCGTCCGGCAGGGCCAGACAACTGACCAGACGGCATCTCGTTTCCCTCTACGCGCTCGATCCAGACGTTCTTCTCTTCCGGGCACTGCGCTTCTTCTGGCAACGGGACGAGACGGGGCAGCCTCTTCTGGCCCTGCTCTGCGCGTGCGCACGGGATGCCGTGCTGCGGGAAAGCGCCCCGTTCCTTCTCGATATACCTCTGGGGAAAACTATCACGCGAGTAGAGACGCAGGTCTTCGTCGAGAGGACCTTTCCGGAGCGCTTCAGCCCGGCAACCCTGAAGTCGGTGGCCCAGAACATCAACGGCACCTGGACCCGCTCCGGACACCTGAAGGGCAAGGTCAAGAAGGTCCGCGCCAGACCCCAGGTCACTGCCGGCGCCGCGGCTTATGCCCTGCTTCTGGCCTATTTGCGCGGCGGCCGGGGGATGAATCTTTTTGCCAGCGAGTACGTGAAGCTTCTGGACTGTGGCAGGCAGCGCGCCATCGAGCTGGCGGAGGAAGCCTCCAGGCGGGGCTGGCTGGTGTTCAAGAGCATCGGCGACGTCGTCGAGGTCCAGTTCCCGAGGCTTTTGCGCGCGGAAGAGAAGGAGTTGGTGCGTGAACAAGCTTAAGCGCCTGCTGCGATCCTATTCCCAGTACATCGCCATCCCCTGGCGGGCTGATGCCGCCGCGGCACAGCGGGTGGTGTTCTGTGTTTACGACGAAACGGACGAGCTGCTCCTGCGCGCGCGGGTTGACGAGTTCGAGCTCGCCAGCCGGCAGGCCGGGCACGACTGGGCCTGTTTCGATCTGACCAACGTGTTTCCCGATTGGATGCAGGGCGAGGAGTACGTCCAATCCTATTTCAAGGAGCCTGAGCTGCTTGGGGACCTGCTCCCCGACGAACTGCTCGACTTCATCGAAAGAATTTTTGATTTCTGGACGACGCAGGTCCCGTTGACTGAAAAGACGGTGGTCGCCCTGACCGGGGTCGGCTCCCTGTTCGGCTTTGTGAAGGTCAAGGACTGCATCGACCGCCTCGCCCCTCGGGTGGCGGGGCGGCTGGTGGTGTTCTTCCCGGGGAGCTTCGAGAGCAACAACTATCGTCTGCTGGATGGCTATGATGGCTGGAACTACCTCGCCGTGCCGATAACGGCCGACAGGTCCGTTGAGCACTGAGGAAGGGAGCGGAGGATGCTCAATCAGGAGATTTACCAGCGGGATCCCGCAACCCGCAGGCTGGTCAACGAAGGGGTCGCCAGTGTCAATGACCTGAAGGAAGAGGTCCTGCGCTACGAGCTGGAGACCTTTGTCTGTGACGGTCAGTATCAAAAGGGCTATGAATCCAAATGTCAGTTGGGTTCTGTAATATCAAGGGGTTACGGTGCGGCCATGTGCCATACCTGCTCAAGAATCTTGCAGGTCGTTCCATGAACGGCAGGTTCCGTCCCAATGCATTCTTGGTATAACATCCCAAAATCAAAGGAAATCTTCCCCGAGGGGGTAGTTCCTGTGCCACCGCCGAAGGGGTTGTCAGGTGGCCGATTTCCCGATAAGGTAATGCATTCAACCGGGGTTGCT
>JBFMBH010000074.1 GCA_040755095.1 Thermodesulfobacteriota bacterium | reverse complement strand
CAAGACGACAACCATCAATCCCACAGGTGCTCCTCGTGGTGCTGCACCTCGTCGCGTTTCAGGATTTCCAGGATCTCGTCCCTGAACAGGCGCGTCCGGTGATGCTCCTGCTGGTTGCCGATGTAGTGAAGAAGCCCCGGCAACTGCGACTGTCCCAGGGAAAACGCACCATATCCGCCCTGCCAGGCAAACTGGACACACCCGTCATCCTGTCCCTTCATCCAGGCTGACGACGCGGTCTTGATCCCCAGGACCAGGTCGCTGGGCGCCATGGTCCTGGGCAGCGAACAGGCGATGTGCACGTGGTCTTCGGTGCCACCGACCCGATACGCCTGGCTGCCGACCGAACGGCATGCCTCGGCCAGATAGGCATGCAGGCGAGGCTGCAGGCTCGGTGGAATCCGGGGCTCCCGGTTCTTGGTGCTGAACACCACGTGCAGGAGGATCTTTGCAAGGGATTGCGCCATGACCTGTCTCCCCAACAGGTGCTTCTAGACCCAGGGCGTTGCCCTGGGCTGGTATGGGTCGCCCCTTCAGGGCTCCGAAACCTCCGGCGCGGGGTCGGAGGCGTGGTCTGCGGGGCAGAGGCTCAATCCCGCAGGTCGGGCTCGAAGAAGACCCAGCGGATCGCGGGAAAGGCGGCTTTGAGGGCCTGCTCGACGGCATTGATGTCGCCCAGCAGTTGACTTGCCGCGGTCTCTTCCCGCATCCTGGCCTTTACCGCCACCATGAGCTGCGGGCCCAGCTGCAGGGTGATGAGGTTGTAGATGGTGGCCACCTCGGGGCGGCCGGCCAGGAAGGCCCGGATGGCCGCCACCGTCTCCGGATCGGCGCTCTCGCCGATGAGGAGGCTTTTCACCTCCACCCCCACCGCCACGGCCACCAGGATGAGAACGGTGCCGATAGCCACCGTGCCCAGGGCGTCGAAAAGGGGGTTGCCGGAGATCATGGTGGCCAAGACGGCCAGAAGGGCCAGAACCAGGCCCACCAGGGCGGCCAGGTCCTCGCCGACGACGACGATGAGCTCGCTCTGCCGGCTGGTGCGAAACCAGCTGAGCCAGCCCTGCCGGCCGCGCACCCGGCGGACCTCGGCCACGGCGCCCGCCAGGGATCCGGCCTCCAGGACGATGGCCACGGCCAGCACCGCCAGGGCCACCAGCGGCGACTGGGGCATCTCCGGGTGCCGGATCTTGTGGATCCCTTCGTAGATGGAGAACATGCCACCCAGGGAAAAGAGCAAGAGGGCCACCAGGAAGGACCAGAAGTAGACCGCCTTGCCATAGCCCAGGGGGTGCTCCTCGGACACCGGCCGCTGCGCCCGTTTGAGGCCCACCAGAAGCAGAAGCTGGTTGGCGGAGTCGGCCCCGGAATGGATGGCCTCGGCCAGCATGGCGCCGGAGCCGGTGTGCCAGGCGGCCGCCGCCTTGGCGGCAGCGATCCCCAGGTTGGCGCCCAGGGCATAGAGGATGGCCTTCATGGAGCCATTGGTGTGAGACATGGTCGCGGCACCTCCGTACGGTCAGCTCGTGTGCCGGCTCACTGTACCGGACCGCGCCGAGGCCTGCCAGCCCTTGCCAGGTGTGATCAACCCTTGATTCCGCCCCGGGCCTGTGTCACGATTCCTACCTGAAACATGGGTATTACTGGCACGAGCATCCTCCCCAGGAGGCGTTATGGATAGCCTTCCCGCGCCCGCCCATGGCCAGCGCTCCCTTTGGCTGTGGACCTGCCTGGTCACCCTGCTTGGCCTCATCCTGCTCCAGCCGCGGCCAGCGGCAGCCGGGCCGGTGGATCCGGGCCTGGCCGCCCTGGTGGCCGAGGCTCTGGCCGCCAACCCGGAGCTGGCGGCCGCCGAGACCCGCTGGCGGGCGAGCCTGCACCGGGTGGTGCCGGCCGGCACCCTGCCGGACCCCATGCTGTCCTTTGCCCTGGACGACTACCCGTCCAGCACCTTCAGCTCCGGCGAGACCTCCATGGCCGGCCAGCTGGTGCGGCTCTCTCAGAGCCTGCCCTTTCCGGGCAAGCTGGCCGCCAAGGCCGAGGCGGCGAGCAAAGAGACGCGCTGGTACCAGGGGCTTTACGACGATGCTCGCCTGGGCCTTGCCCGCCAGGTCAAGGAGGCGTGGTACGACCTGGTTCTGCAGGAACAGTCCCTTCTGGTGGTGGATCGGATGGTGCTCCTGGCCGATACCGTCATCGCCCAGGCCGAAAGCCAGTACCGGGTGGGCCGCGCCGGCCAGGCCCGGGTGGTGGAGGCGCAGATGAGCCGCACCGAGCTTTTGGAGCAGCGCATCGGCCTGGTGCAGATGCGCGACAGCGCCCTGGCGGCCCTCAATGCCCTGCGCAACCAGCCGCCGGACACGGTGGTGGCCACGCCGGCAGCCCTGGCGGAGCCGGAGCTTCCGGGCAGCCTTGGCGATCTCCAGGCAGCAGGCGAGAGGAGGCCGCTTCTGGCCGCCTACCAGGGGGCCATCGACAGCCTGGAGGCCATGCGCCGCCAGGCAGAGCTGGACCGCCTGCCCGATTTCTCAGTCGGCCTGGGCTACCGGTTCCGGGATCCCAGTCCCATGGATGACGGCCGGGACACGGTTTCCGCGGAGATCGGCCTCACCGTGCCCATCTTCCAGGAGCGGCGCAGCGAGGCCATTGCCGAGGCCGAGGCCAATCTGACCCGGGCACGCCAGGAGCTGGCCGACGCCCGGAACCGGGTGCGGCTGGGCATCCACGACGCCTATCTCCAGGTCGAGCGATCCCGCCAGCTCCTGGCCCTGTACCGGGCGGGCCTGGTGATCCAGGCCCGTCATGCCCTGGATGCCGCTCTGGCCGAGCTTAGAGTCGGCGGCGGCGACCTGGGCATGGTGCTGGCCGGCCTGCGGGGCTTGTACCGCCTGGAGCTGGAGGTGCAGCGCCTGCTGGCCGAGGAAGGCAAGGCCGTGGCCCGCCTGGAAGCCGAGGCCGGCGTGACACCCGAGGTAGGAGGTGACCTGTGAGAACGATCAGCCTGTTGCGGCTGGCCGCGCTGGCCCTGGTGGCGGCGCTGCTTGTGACCTGGGCGCCAGGCGTGCCTTCCCGGCACGACTGTGGCCACGACCATGGCGGCCCAGGATTGGCCTGGGCGCAGGGGCAGAAATACACCTGCTCCATGCATCCCTTCATCATCCGGGACGAGCCGGGGCTCTGCCCCATCTGCGGCATGGAGCTGACCCCGGTGCGCTCCGGACCGCCCGCCGGCGGCCAGCCTGCCGGACCGGTGCCAGCCGGTGCCATCGCCATCGACCCCACCACCCTGCAGAACATGGGGGTCCGCTTTGCGCCAGTGACCCGGGCCGATCTCGCCCGGCGGCTGCGCACCGTCGGGGTAGTCACCTACGACGAATCCCGGCGGTATGCGGTCAACACCAAGATCGACGGCTGGATCGAGCGCCTCTATGCCAACCAGACCGGCATTCCGGTGAAGAAGGGGGCGCCGCTGCTCGATCTGTACAGCCCAGCCCTGGTGGCGGCCCAGGAGGAGCTGCTCCTGGCGGTGCGGAATCAGCGCGCCCTGGCGCAAAGCCCCTATCCGGAAATTGCCGCCGGCGCCGAGCGTCTGGTGCAAGCAGCCCGGGATCGGCTGCGCTACTGGGACATCGCGCCAGAGGCCATCGCCGCCCTGGAGGCCGGCGGTGCGGTGCAGCGCACGGTTCGTCTTGCCGCCCCGGCCGACGGGGTGGTGGTGGAGAAGATGGCCAACGAGGGTGCCTTCATGGCCGCCGGCATGGAGATCCTCCAGCTGGCCAACCTGGACCGGGTCTGGATCTGGGCCGACATCTACGAATACGAACTGCCCTGGGCGCGGCCCGGCCAGGAGGCCGACATCGAGCTGCCGTACCCCCATGCCCCGCTCACGGCCCGGGTCGATCTCATCTATCCCTATGTGGAGGCCAAGACCCGCACCGTCAAGGCCCGGCTCAGCCTGCCCAACCCGGGCTTCGAGCTCAAGCCCGACATGTATGTCACGGTGCACCTCAAGGGCGAGCCCCGGCATGGGGTGCTCATGGTGCCGGTGGAGGCAGTGATCCGCTCCGGCGACCGCCAGACGGTGTTTGTCAATCTGGGGGGCGGCCGCTTCGAGCCCCGGCAGGTGAAGACCGGCCTCCAGGGCGACAACGACGCCCTGGAGGTCCTAAGCGGTCTGGCCGAGGGCGAAGAGGTGGTCACCTCCGCCCAGTTCCTCCTGGACTCCGAAAGCCAGCTCCGGGAGGCCATCCAGAAGATGATCGGCGGCCCAGCGTCTGCCCCTGCGCCGCCCGCCACCAGCAAGAAAGCCTCTGATCTGGAGGATCTGTTCAAGTAGCGGATGCGAAGCCCTTCGGGGCTCAGCACCCTTGCAAAGAAATATATGGGCCGGCGACCGCCGAAACGGCACCCGGGAGGTGTTTTATGACCCTGCAGGACGTCATCGACGATATCCATGCCTTGCGAGAAGACCTGGAGATGTATGAACGGAAATACGGCGTTCTTTCCGAGACATTCTATCAAGCATACAGCCAGGGGGAGGAACCGGAGGATGATGCCTGGGTGGTGGACTGGAGCGACTGGGCCGGGGCCTACCAGATCCTGCTCCGTCGGCAGGAAGAATACCAGCGCGCCATCGAGGCCTTCCGCCGGGAGCGGCAGACGCTTTCCAACCTCCTCAAGGTGACGGCTCGCCATGAACCCCTTCCGATCACTTCGTGATTACGAGGAGGCTGTCTACACCGTCCAGCAATGGTGTCCTGCGGTCGTCAGCTCGACGCTGGTCATGGTGCGCCGAGGGAAGGGGGTCGCGGTGCTCCGAGGCGAGGTTCGCCTCGTACATGGGCGCCGCCTGGTGCTCCAAGAGCGGCTCGATCACCATACCGGGCATGTGATCATCGAGGCCTATGGCTATGAGCTGTGGCGCCAAGATGAAAAGATTGCCTGGTACGATTCCCAGCCGCACCCCAATGATCCGGCCCTGGCCGGGACCTTTCCGCACCACAAGCATGTACCGCCAGACCCCAAACGTAACCGCATCCCGGCTCCGCAGCTGAGCTTCCACCAGCCCAATCTCCCTGTTCTCTTGCAGGAGCTGCAGGAAGTGGCAGAGCGACCTGCTCAGACCGGTCAGTCCCGGAAGCCACAGCCCACCCCGTGAGAACACCGCCATGCTGGAAAAGCTCATCGACTGGTCGATCGAAAACCGCCTTCTGGTGGTGATCTTCACCCTGTTCCTGGGATTGGCCGGCCTGGTCAGTCTCCGGCAGACGCCCCTGGACGCCATCCCGGATCTGTCCGACGTCCAGGTCATCATTTATACCGAGTACAAGGACCAGGCGCCCCAGGTGGTGGAGGACCAGGTCACCTACCCGCTCACCACCCAGATGCTGTCCGTGCCCCATGCCAAGGTGGTGCGGGGCTACTCCTTCTTCGGCTCCTCCTTCGTCTACATCCTCTTCGAGGACGGCACCGACATCTACTGGGCCCGCTCCCGGGTGCTGGAGTATCTCAACTACGCCGCCAGCCGGCTTCCTCAAGGCGTGACCCCCACCATCGGCCCGGACGCCACCGGAGTCGGCTGGATCTACGAGTACGCCCTGACCTCTGACCGCCACGATCTGCAGCAGCTGCGCTCGATCCAGGACTGGTTCCTGCGCTACGAGCTCACCGCTTTGGAGGGTGTCTCCGAGGTGGCCTCGGTGGGCGGCTATGTCAAGCAGTACCAGGTGACCGTGGATCCGGCTCGCCTCCTGGCCTACCACCTGACCCTGGAGGACATCGGCCGGGCCATCCGGGAGAGCAACGCCGATGTGGGCGGCGGCCTCATGGAGATGGGCGAGACCGAGTTCATGGTCCGGGGCCTGGGCTACCTGCGCTCCCTGGCCGACATCACTGGCGTGGTGGTGACTACCGACCAGCGAGGCACCCCGATCCGCCTGGGGGACTTGGCCACCGTCACCGTTGGCCCGGAGCTGCGGCGGGGCATCGCCGAGCTCAATGGCCAGGGGGAGGTGGTGGGCGGCATCGTGGTGATGCGCTTCGGGGACAACGCGCTTGCCACCATTCACCGGGTCAAGGAGCGGCTGGCCCAGCTCGCCGCCGGCCTGCCGGCCGGGGTGACCATCACCCCGGTCTACGACCGCTCCGGCCTCATCGAGAGGGCGGTGGACAACCTCAAGGAGAAGCTCCTGGAGGAGTCCATCGTCGTTGCCCTGGTGACCGCCCTCTTCCTGTTCCACCTGCCGTCGGCCCTGGTGGCCATCATCACCCTGCCGGTGGCGATTCTGGCCTCCTTTCTCGTCATGCGCCTGCAGGGGGTCAACGCCAACATCATGAGCCTGGGCGGCATTGCCATCGCCATCGGCGCCATGATCGACGCGGCGATCATCATGATCGAGAACGCCCACAAGCACCTGGAGCGCTCCCAGGGCAAAAAGCCCCACTGGCAGATCATTGTCGGCGCGGCCAAGGAGGTGGGGCCGGCGCTCTTCTTCAGCCTCCTGGTCATCACCGTCTCCTTCCTGCCGGTCTTTGCGCTCCAGGACCATTCCGGCCGCCTGTTCAAGCCCCTGGCCTTCACCAAGACCTATGCCATGGGGGCGGCGGCCCTGCTGTCGGTCACCCTGGTGCCGCTCCTCATGGGCTGGCTCATCCGGGGCCGCATCCGGCCGGAGCACGCCAACCCGGTGAACCGGCTCCTCATCCGCCTCTACCACCCGGTGGTGGATCTGGTTTTGCGCTGGCGGGTGGTGGTGCTCATCCTGGCCCTGCTGGCCATGGGCTCCATGGCCATTCCCATCTCCCGGCTGGGCTCGGAGTTCATGCCGCCCCTCTACGAAGGTGATCTTCTCTACATGCCCACCACCCTGGAGGGGATCTCGGTCACCAAGGCCAAGGAGGTCCTGCAGCAGACCGACCGGATCATCGCCCAGTTCCCGGAGGTGGAGCGGGTGTTCGGCAAGGTGGGCCGGGCAGAGACCGCCACCGATCCGGCGCCCATGGCCATGCTGGAGACCACCATCCAGCTGAGGCCTCCCGAGGAGTGGCGCCGGGAGCCCAGGTCCCGTTTCTATTCCGGCTGGCCGGACTGGATGGAGCCCGTGAAAAACAGCCTGCGCCGGCTCTGGCCGGAGGAGGGACCGATCCCGGTGGAGGAGCTGATCCGCCGCCTGAACGCCGCCATCCAGATCCCCGGGCTCACCAATGCCTGGACCATGCCCATCAAGACCCGCATCGACATGCTCTCCACGGGCATGAAGACGCCGGTGGGGGTCAAGATCCTGGGCGACGACCTGGCCACCCTGAGCCGCCTGGGGGAGGAGGTGGAGGCGGTGCTGCGGCCCCTGCCCGGCACCCTTTCGGCCTTTGCCGAGCGGGCGCTTACCGGCAACTATCTCGACATCACCGTGGACCGGGCGGCGGCGGCCCGTTATGGCCTCACGGTGGCGGCAGTCCAGGACACCATCCAAAGCGCCATCGGCGGCATGAACGTCACCCAGACCGTGGAAGGCCTGGAGCGCTACCCGGTGAACATCCGCTACCAGCGCGACTTCCGGGCCGACCTGCCATCCCTTTATCGGGTGCTGGTGCCGCTGGCGGACGGCTCCCACGTGCCCTTGTCCCAGGTGGCGCGGATCGAGATCAAGAAGGGGCCGCCGGCCATCAAGAGCGAAAACTCCCGCCGCACGGTCTGGGTCTACGTGGACATCAAGGACGTGGATCTCGGCTCCTATGTGCGCGCGGCCCAGGCAGCGGTGGCCCAGCGGGTGCAGCTGCCCGCCGGCTACAGCCTGGTGTGGAGCGGCCAGTTCGAGTACATGGAATCGGCCCGGGCCCGGTTCCAGATCATCATCCCGGTGACGATCCTGGTGATCTTCGTCATCATCTACCTGAACACCCGATCACTCACCAAGACCGCCATCGTCTTCCTGGCCGTGCCCTTCTCCCTGGTGGGCGCCTTCTGGCTGCTCCATCTCCTGGGCTACCATTTGTCGGTGGCGGTGTGGGTGGGGCTTATTGCCCTGGCTGGCCTGGACGCCGAGACCGGGGTGGTGATGCTGCTCTACCTCGACCTGGCCCATCGCCTCTGGGGGGAGCAGAGCCGGATGCGCACCCGGGGAGACCTGGTGCAGGCCATCCACCATGGCGCGGTCAAGCGGATCCGGCCCAAGGTGATGACCATCTCGGTGATCATCGCCGGCCTCATCCCCATCATGTGGAGCACCGGCACCGGCGCCGATGTCATGAAGCGGATAGCCGCCCCCATGGTGGGCGGGGTGGTCACCTCCGGCATCATGGAGCTTCTGGTCTATCCGGTGATCTATTACCTGTGGCGGGGCTGGCGGCTGGACAAGAGTCCTGTGCCCACCGCCGAGGGGGATATTGTCGAAAGCTGACCCAAAAGGCCGTCCGTCCGGACGGACCTGTGGCCTGGCCACATCGGGGATGGCCCGTGCCTTCCGTAACGACCACAAGCACAAGGAGCCGCAACATGAAGCGAAGCGTGATGGCAGCCCTTCTGGGCGCAGGGGTTCTGATGGCAGTCGGCACCACAGGAATGGCCGCTGATCACGGCAGCGGCCATGGCAGTGCGGGCCATGGCACGGCGGCCGGCCATTCCGCCACCGCGGCGGATCTGGTCTCCCTGGGCGAGGCCACCGAGGCGGGGGTGAAGGCGGCGGCCGGGCTGCGGGATGTGCGGGCGGCCATGGCCCAGGCTGGACAGAGCTTCACCCACCACCTGCAGCTCACCTTCACGGACAGGGCCAGCGGCAACCCGGTCACCGAAGGCACGGTAGCGGTGAAGGTGACAGCGCCGGACGGCCAGGAAGGGCCGGCCATGGCCCTTACCGGCATGGACGGCCACTTCGGCGTTGACCTGGAGCTGAAGAGGCCAGGCAAGTACAGCTTCGCGGTGGGCACCAAGCTGGCGGACGGCACCAGGCGCCAGTATCTGTTCCAGGCCACGGTGAAGTGACACCGGAGCCGTTTTTCGCCCCGCCTCCCCGGTGCTGCTGCCGGACGACTACGAAGCAACGGCCGCCGCAGCGGCGCCGGTTGGCCCCTCGCTGGCGGGCGGCTGGCCGAGCGGGCTTGCGGCCAGCACCCGCAGGACCTCCTGCCGGTGGTCCGGCGCCGGCGGCCAGGCGGCCTCCTGCCATTCCTGCTCGTCCGCTGCTTCAGCGGCCCACTGGGCGTGGGCCGCTGGCGATGCGGCCAGCACCGCGGCCAGCTGTTCCACCTGGCCCTGGCCCGGCTCCAGTGCCCGGCTGGTGGCCAGGAGCGGTGCCAGGTCACCGTCCAGGACCTGCTGGTAGGCCTCGGGGCCGAGAAGCCAGTCCGAGCTCAGGTAGTAGATGGCGGCAAGGGCCACGGTGCCAGCCTCCGGGAAACGGCCCCGCAGCCGCAGGGCAATGAACCGCACCCGGTTGAGGTAGCGCTTGAGGGCCCGGGGGGTGTCCTGCTTGACCAGGACCCACGGCTGCCAGATCGAAAGGGCCTTGAGGAAGGCGGGGGAGTCCTCCGTGAAGTCCCGCTGCCGCAGGAAAAAGGCGCGCACGGTGGCGGCCAGCCCAACACCGCCCAGGAGCCAGATGAGCCAGCGGGCGCCGGCGCTGGCATCGGGATCCGGCGCCGCCAGCAAGGGGCCCGCCGGCTGCTCCTGGCCGAAGGCTTCGCGGCCGGGCGATGGTGGCGTTGGGGTCACGGGCGTCCCGGCTGCCCCCGGCTTTTCCCCGGTCCCGCCCTGCTCCGGGGCCTGGCGCAGCACCAGCTGGGCCGTGCCCTCGCCGCTGCCGAAGCTGCCGACAACGATTCCCTTGGCCAGCGCCTCCTTCCGGGCCTGCAGGGCCACCTCCAGCCGGACCGTGCCGCCGTTCGGCTCCTGGCCCGCCTCCGTTGCCGGCGGCTGCTCCGGGGATGCCAGTCCGAGAAGCGACCCTTCCGGGCTGAGCCGGCGCAGGTGGGTCGCATCGACGGGCCAGCTGACAAGCTGGTCCGGGCCGGTCACCACCGGAGGCCGGGGGATCGACAGGCCGTACCAGAGGCCATAGGCCACCACCAGGGCCAGAGCGACCGGGGCCTTGAGGGCGGCGGCCCAGGCTGCCGCCGGCGCGCCGGCCGTGCCCTTACTCCCTTGCAGGAGCAGGGTCGCCCCCCGCTGATCCAGCTTCGGGATCGGCACCTCGATGTTGATCATCTTCTCCAGATAGTTGCGGGCAAAGCGGCGCTTGTGCTCCTTGGGGTCGCCGTCGGTGGGCTTTTCCGCGGCGAGCTCGGCGGCCAGCTCCTCGTATTTCAACGCCACGCAAGACTCCACCCATTCCGGCGACATGCCCAGCACGATGAAGCAGTCTCCGGAGGTGGCGAGGAAATTGACGCTCTCCAGGATCTCGATCAGGTTGTCCTTGGAGCAGCGATCCAGGTCGTCGATGAAGATGACCATCTTGCGCCGGCCCAGCCCGCGGGTGACGTCCCGGAATTCCTGGCTGAAGCGGGCCCGGGCCCCGGGATCCAACCCCTGGCCGCCTGGCCGGTCCGGATTCACCGTCACCAGGCGCGCCGGGTTGAGACCAAAGCCCTTGCTGGCCTTGAGCACGGTGGCCAGCGGCGCCCCCAGACCGAAAAGCGCGGCAAAAAAGCCCAGCCAGTCCTGGACACTGACGCCGGCCATGGCCGCCAACGGCTGCGCCAGGGCGGCGCCCAGCCAGCCGGCATAGTGCTGCCACCAGGCCTCGGGGTGGACGACCAGGGCCAGAAGGCCCCGCAGGACGGCGGCCACCTGCTCCCGGCTGTAGGCAGCGCTGGCCAGAAAGACCGCCAGCAGCAAGGCATAGAGCGGCCAGCTGCGCTGGGCCCGGAAGACGGCCAGCCGGATGCGGAACTCGATGCCGCCCCGCTGCAGCCAACCGGGGACCGCCTGCTCCTTGATATGGGCGAAAAGCGAGGCCAGGAGCTGCTCGCCCTTCTGGTGATGCCAGGCGTTGAACCACACCGGCCGGAAGCGGTAGTGCTCGAGGTCGGCGGCCAGGAGGCTCATGAGGGAGCTCTTGCCGCTGCCCCATTCGCCGGTGATGGCGATGGTGAGCGGCGCCACGGTGCTGGGGTTGCGCAAGAAGTGGGACAGATCCTCCGCCAGCCCGCCGACGCCCAGGGCATCCTGACCAGCCTTCAGATCCTCTGGCCGCAGGGGCCGGTCCGTGGCCAGCAGGTCGGCGATGGAGCGCTTCAGGAGCCGGGGCTTGGGCGGCCGCAGGACGAGGAGGCCGGCCAGGACCAGGAGGGCTGTCACGGCCGGCAGCCAGGGGGCAGGATAGCGGCGGTAGGGCAGGCCGGCGGTCTCCCCGGCCTGGCTGGGCCGGCCAGCGCTTTGCCGCAGCCAGGTGCGGCCGCCGTCCCGGCTGGCGAGGATGGTCCCCCCGCTGCCCGCAGCCCAGCCCCGCCGGCGGTCGACAAACCGCACCGAGCCGAGTCCTGCTGTCGTGCCGCTGAATTGCTTCTGCCACGTGGTGCCGCCGTCGCTGGTCGCCAGCACCGTGCCGCCGGAGCCGGCGACCCAGCCGTGCTGGGCATCGACGAAATGGACGGCCGCCAGCGCCTCGTCCGTGCTGCCGTCCTGGACCAGCCAGGTGGCGCCGCCATCGCTGGTCGCCCGGATCACGCCCGAATCGCCCACCGCCCAGCCGTGCTCAGGATCGGCGAAGTGGACCGCTCTGAGGTCTTCTGCCGTGCCGGTGTTCTGCTCCTGCCAAGTGGCGCCGCTGTCGCCGGTGGCGAGAATGAGGCCTCGGGTGCCCGCCACCCAGCCGCGCCGAAGATCGACAAAATGAACAGCCTGCAACCGGTCTTCCCAGTCGCCACGCGCGTCCTGCCAGGTGGCGCCGCCGTCGCTGGTGGCCAGGAGGGAGCTCCAGGCGTCGCCGGTGGTCCAGCCGCGCCGGGCATCGACAAACTGGACGGCGTAGCGTCCTGCCCGGGTGGTCGCTTCCTGTTCCTGCCAAGTGGCGCCACCGTCGCTGGTGGCCAGGATGGTGCCCCAGGTGCCCACGATCCAGCCCTGGCGGGCGTCGATGAAATGCACGGCCAGCAGGTCCGGCGGCCCCGGCCGCCGCTCGGCGTCGGGCTCCTGGTCCGGTGGCGGGCGCTGGCGGGCTGGCGGTGCCGGCGTCGGCGGGACGTACTGCTCCACGGCCGGGCCGGGCGGGGGGCTCTTTTCGGCTATCTTGACATCCGTGATCGCCGGGGCCGGGATGGCGACATTCGTCTGGACCGGGTTTTGCTGGCTGCTGGCCTGCCGGGCGGACTCCGGCTTGGCGGCGGCCGCTGCCTCCGGGACCAGGGTGGGCCAGGAGGGCCAGAGGCGCGGGCGGCAGCGGCCGATGGCCTCCTCCGGGATGGGCGGCCCGCCGGGGAAGGTCTGGGGCTCCCAGCAGAGGCCGCCATCGCGGCTGTGCAGGATGAGACCATGATCCCCCACCACCCAGAGGAGCTGCCCATCCGGGTGCACGTGCAGGCCGCGGATGTCCGCGCCAACAACGGGCAGGCGCCGGGGGGCGTTCTTCTCCAGGGGATAAGAGAGGGCGGCCAGGCCGGAGGGACGGGAGTCAGGATCCGGATAGGGGGATTGGGTCAGCGCCAGGGAGGCGGCAAGGAGAAACGCCGCCAGGAGCCCGAGGATGGCAAGGCCGCGCCAGGCCACCGGCCAGGGGCCCGCCCCCGGGCCGACCTCCCGGGGGGCGGTCTGCCGGACCGCGCCTTTGACCCGGGCCTGTGATGACGGCGGCGGCTCCATGCGATCCTCAGCTGTCCGGCAGCAGGCCCTTGGCGGCCAGCTCGACCAGGCAGGCCTCGATGTCCCGGCGCAGGTCGTGGCCGGCCGGCACGGCGAAGCGCTCCCGCAGCCGGGCCTCGATGGCCACGATCGGCTGACCCGCCGCGGCCAGCTCGTGGATGAGGCGTGCTGTCGGGCTCAGGACGTGGACCGCCTCCTGGGCCGGATCGTAGAGCATCTTCTCGTCGCCCACCTCGGTGGACAAGAGGTCTTTCATGGCACGGCTCCTGGCATTCACTCCGGCCACGCCGGCAGGCTCGCTGCCGGGTCGCCAAAGAGGGTGTACATGGCGATGATGTCGGTTGCGGCCCCCTGGGCAAAGGCCTGGACCTTGGCCGTGGTGGCGATCTCGCCGAATCGCCTGCTGCCGGTCTCGAAGATGGCGGCCAAGGTGGCGTGGCTCAGGAGCCGGCTGTCCCACAGATAGGTGAGACCCGACGGCGCAAAGACGGCGATCGCGCCCTGGTCGGGCGCGGCCACCAGAGCCTCGGCCAGGCTCACCTGGGAGGGATGGCTGAAGTAGCCATTGAGGCAGGTCCACGCGAGGACCATGGGCAGGGAAGCGCCGTTGGTGAGGGAAGGGATGTCAGAGACCTGCAAGACCATCTCGCCAGCCCAGTTGAAGACCGCCCCGTGGCCGACATAGTTGGCGAGGCGGACGCCGTCGTTGAGGGCGGAGAGGATGGCGGCCCTGGCCGCCCCACCCTGGGCAAAATCCGCCAGATCGACGCTCGTCAGTGGCAGGCTCGGGGGCAGATAGGCGGCCAGCTCGTGGCTGAGCTCGGCATAGCCCGGCGGGTCGTTGTCTGCCACGAACAGGCCACCGGAGCTGGCCGGCTCGCCGGCCTGTTCCTGGTGGCGGAGGATCTTGTCCACCACGGCTGCCAGCTCCCCGGCGTTGGCGGCCGGCAGCCGGCCCACCATCAGATCCGGCAGGGGGTCGTCGCCGTCGACACAGGCATACCAGGTGTCGTCCGGGGTCATCCCCAGGTCGGCGGTGGCGGTGAAATGCGCCGGCAGCTGGTTGACCTTGCCAGGGCCCAGGTAGCCGCGAGGGTCCATGGTCGCCTGGCCGGCGAGGAGCACATAGAGCGGCGCTGGCCGCTGCCAGTGGTGGTAGGCATAGCGCAGGAAGGCCTTGATGGCCTCGGGGTCCGGCAGGCCGGTGCCGAAGGAATCGTAGATCTCCCGGGTGGTGACCACCCGCACCGTAAGCCCCATCGCCTGGTGGTAGTCCCGCAGCCGGGCCAGGGACGGCGCCAGATCCTGGTCGGCAATCATGAGATAATCCGCCTGGTTGGCCGGATCGACCAGATCCGGCACCGGCAGCCGTGCCAGAGCCGGCGGCCTCAGGACGCGGCCGCTGCCGGCCAAGAGAAGACGGCGCTCGCCGCCGCCCCGGGTCTCGACCGCCACCGCCTGGCCCTGGCCGGTGGGCACCGTGAGCCCCCGGAGGATGACCTTCGGCCGGGCCGGATCGGTGACGTCGTAGACCGGCGCCGGCGGGGTGGCAAAGCCGTCCGCCACCACCAGGGAGCGCGACCGATCCGGGATGGTGCAGGCCAGGCCGTCGGCCTCGGCCGCGAACAGGCTCTGGTAGCGCACCTCCACCCAGTTGAGGTAGAGGACCTCCAGGGCCGCGCCGGTGTCGTTGGGCACCGAAAGCTGCAACCGGTTGACGCCGTCGACCAGCACCCCGGCCGGGATCGCCAGCTCGGACATCTGGACCGACGGTCCGTCCCACCACAGGTCGCCCAGAGGCGTGCCATTGAGGGACACCGCCACATGGTGGTCCGGCGCAATGGCATCGCTGGACCGGCCCTGGAGCGCCAGGGTGAGGCTCGCCCCGTCCTGGCCCGCCACCGCCGCCGGCAGCGTGATCTCATACTCCCGCACCACCGGCCCGGTAATCCGCTCCCAGAACCAGGTGTCGGCAGCCGGCGCGCCGGGGGTGTTGTCCCAGCCCACCAGGCTCTTTTCGACATGGACGGTCCGCAGGAAGGAGGCCAGGGGCCGGACGCGGCCGCTGGGCCGGCCATCCTCCCACGCCATGCGCAGGCCCTGCCCCCCGGGCCAGATCAGGAAATAGACGCTGGTACCGGTGTAGCGGGTGTCGGCGGCCTGGCCAAAAAACTCGATGGCATCACCCGGCGCCAGGCGACCGCCCGGATTGGGCCCGCCGGGCCCAGCTGCGGTAACGATCCGGAGCGCCCGCTCCTGACCGCCGCCATAGAGGCGCAGTCCGCGGCGCGGGAACCGGTCAGGGCTCAAGCCCAGGGCCGCCAGATCCTCGAAGGTGATGCGGTGGATGCCGTCTTCCCGAACCTCGATGCGCAGGTACTCCCGCACCGCCGGTGCGGCGGCCACAAGCGGCGAGGAAGCCGCCTCGGCCGGCGGCTCGGCCTCGCCAGGCGCCGCCGGCCAGGGACCGGCGGCGGCGACCGCGATGCGCAGCCGGTCGCAGACCGCAAGCCCCCCGCGGGCTGGATCGTAGCGCACCGGCTGGACGAGCAGCCGGGCCACCGACTCCCTCCGCAGGATCGCCGCAGGCTCCAGCCGGGCCAGCTCCGCGGGAACGGTCTCCGTTCCCTGGTACGCTCCCGCGTCTTCCGCGAAGACCTCGGCCAGGGAGCCGTCCGGCCGGATCTCCCAGCCGGGCACTGGCCGGGGCCGCACCCCGGGAACAAAACGGCAGGAGGCCTCCAGCACCTGGGGCTGGATCCGGCTGGCGGCCGGCACCTTTATGAGGAGGCCGAACCGGGGCAGGTCCGGCTGGCCCGGGGCCGGCCGGCCGCCGGCCAGCCCGGGGACGGCGATCTCCTGCCCTGCCTGCCCGGCCCGGAATGCCAGCTGCGGCAGCCGGAAGGCAACCTCCATGCCGGCGCTGTCCCGGCGGAGCACCTCGAAGCCCGGCGCCGGCTCGGCCCATGACCGGCCCGCTCCCCAGGCGAGCAGAATGGCCAGCACCGGCAGGGCCAGGCGCAGGCAGCGGCCCAGGGCCTCCCGGATCCCCACCCGGCAGCGGGCCAGGGCTGCATACAGAGGATTGAGCCATGTCCAGGGCCAGTGGTCCATATGCCTCGCTCCCCGGCGGCCGTGGATGACCAGCACCCGGCCGATGACGGCATCGGCGTCGAGCCAGCCCCAGCCGCGCTGGTTGTCCCCTTTCTGACAGAGGCGGCGGGTGCCGCCTCGCTGTGCCGCACCCAGATACCGGTGCGCGACCACGACGCTGCCCTGGCGGAAGACCATGATATCACCGGACCGCAAGGCGGCGGCCGGCACAAAGCGCAGCTGCACGCGGTCTCCGGGTCGGATGAGGGGCAGCATGCTGGTCCCCTGCACCTCGAGCACGGCCTCCTCACCAGCCACCTGCCACAGGGCGATGGCAGCCTGGGCATGGAGCAAGGATACCGGAGATGGCCGGGGGGGGTCAGATCTTTCGGGCATGGGTCACCGCCTCGGCGACGCGCTCGACCTCCTCGGACAGGCGGCCCACCTGCAAGCGGAAGCAGGGGGTCTGGCCCAGGAGCGTGCCAAGGCGCATGAACAGGGCAGCCCCGTCCGGCGCCCCGGGAAGGGGGCCCGAGGTCCCCTCTTCGGGCTTGAGGTTGGCCAGAAGGCGAAAGGCTGCGGCATGGACCGGGATCGGCGTCAGCTCCGGGGTCCCGTGGAAGCTGGCCGCCACCCGGTCCTCCCGGTAGACCTGCCAGATCGCCCCGGCATGGGCCGCGAGCAGGCCCCGCAGCCGGACAACCAGCTGCCCCGCCGGGGGATAGCGGAGCCGCCAGGCCACAGCGCCCTCCCCTTCGGCCTCGGGCCGGAGGGTCAAGCCCGCCACCGCGGCGAGATCGGCCAGGAGGGCATCGGCCTGGCCCGGCCGGACGGTGAGGACGATCTCCTCCCCGGCCTCCGGCGGGGGGCCGGCCTCCAGGCAGATGAGGCAGAGCGGCCGGCAGGGCGGACCGCCTACTGTGTAGCCCTCCGCCGCCGGGATGAGCGGGCGCTTGCCGCGGCGGCCGGATCCTGCCTCGGACCCTGGCGCCAGCCACAGGCTGCGGGGAAAGGGATGCACCTCACCAGTCCGGGCATGGAGCGGGCAGATATCGTCGGAATAGAAGCTGTACCCCGCCCGGCACAAGGCCGCCACCAGGGTGGACTTGCCCACACCCGGTGGCCCGGCCAGGATGACGGCGCCGGCCGGCAGCGCCACCACCCCGGCATGGAGGAAATAAAAGGCGGACAGCCGGCCGAAGATCCGGGTCAGCAGCAGCCGGTAGGCATGGAGGGCCGGCGCCGGATGGCCGGCCAGCAGGAGATCCTCGCCGTCCACCGCCAGCCGGGGCGTGCCGCCCGCGCTCGTGTACCGGGCTGCCAGGGCCGGCGGCTGGGCCGCGGCCTCCGGCGCGGTGCGGAACCAGGCGTAATCCTGGTCGAAGAGATCGAGAAGATCCCCGCGGTCGGCGGTCAAAGCCACCCCGAGGTCCAGGATCCGGTAGCTGGCGCCCAGGCAAAGACGCGGCAAGGGAGGCTTCTCCATGAAGCTCATGAGTCCCATAGGACCTATAGGACCTATGGGACCTAATGGCACCCATACGATGATGGCAGCCGCAAGGCTGTTCAGACCCCGGGAGCGTCCTCGCGGCAGAGCCGGCTGAACGCCTCTTCGAAGGCGCGCTGGCGAAAGCCGCAATGGCGGTCGGTGTCCCACAAGGTGCCGGTCTGCTCGAAGGCCTGGCCCATGCAGCCGGCCTGGCACAGGTTCTGCCACCGGCAGTCCTGGCAGCGGGCAATCGTCCGCTGCCGCTGGCCAAGGGCGTGGCACAGGCCGGCCATGGTCTCGGAGGCCATCATCTCGGCCAGGGTCTGCTGGAAGATGTTGCCGAGCCGGAACCGGGGCTGCATGAGAAGCACGCACGGATAGGCGTCGCCGTCGGTGTCCACCACCACCTTGCGACCCACCGGGCACCACAGGCCATCCGGGTCGGGGATGCCGGCCGGGTCCAGCAGAAAGCCGCTCAGGCCGTAGCTCAGCTCCACCTGTCCCGGGTGGGCGTGGGCCCAGGCCGCCATGGTCCGAAAGAGGGCCTCGTATTCCGCGGCGGCGATCTCCCCCAGGGCCGGCCAGCGCTCCCGGGCCCGGCCGCTGGGTCTGACCGGCAGCAGCCGGACCCGACCGGCGCCGTGGGCGACTGCCAGCTCGACTACGGCCGGGATGTCGGCGAGGTTGTCCCGGGTCACCGTGGCCGCCACCACCAGGTCATCCTTGGCCATGCCGGCGGCGGCCAGGGCATCGATTCCGGCCAGGGCGCGCTCCAGGCTGCCAGGGCCGCGGTTGGCGTCGTGGATCGCCGGCCGGGAGCCGTCGAGGCTCACCTGCACGCCGGCCTTGAGGCTCACCAGCAGCTCGGCCCGGGGAGCGTCGATCAGGGTGCCGTTGGTCAGGACCTGCACCTTGAGCCTGGCTGCGGCATGGCGGAGGATGGGGATGATGTCCGGGTGCAGGAGGGGCTCACCGCCGCTCAGCACCACGCCGCTGGCCCCGGCGGCGGCCAGGGCATCCAGCACCCCCAGGACGGCGGCCCCGGGCAGCTGGCGCCGCTCGGCCGCCGGCCGGGCGATGTAGCAATGGCGGCAGGCCAGGTTGCAGCAATCGGTCAGATGGAGAAAGGCGGAGCCGAGGCGGGGGGTGCGCCGGCCGGGCCGGCCCGGGCCGGCGGCCAACAGACCGTGGCCGGCCAGGCGCTCGGCCACCAGCCGGACATCGGCCAGCGCCATCTCCAAGGCGAGGCCATACTGCTGGGCCAGTCCGGCCGCCACCTGCTCCGCCGGCCCGCCAGCGGCCAGCTGCCGGGCGATGGCCAAACCGGTGTCGTTGACCACCAGCCATTCCGGGCCGCCGGTGGCCAGAAGCACATGCCGCCCGCCATCGGTGGCCGGGGGGCTGAAAGATCGGAAAGGCGCCGGGGAGGTCATGAAGGCGGGATCGTGGTGCCGTGGGGCAACGGCGCTTGCCCGGGCGGCAAGCAGAACCAGGCACGGCCACAAAGGGGCGGGCTTTCTCCGGTTGGCGGAAAAGGCCCTGCCCCTCGGGCGGATAGGGCGAGCTTCAGGGGGCGACGGGACAGGGACCAGGGGAGCAGGCCTGGGCTGGGCCGATCCTGGCCATGATCTCCTCGCTGGTGTAGGTGATGATCTCGGGCCGGGTGTAGACAGGCCGCGCCTCCTGTTCAGGCACGGCCCCTTCGACCTCCACGACTGGCTTCGGGTTGTCCATGGATCACTCCTTAAGCGAGCTGGATGCGAGCGTTGATGGCCATGGGTCGATGTCCGGCCCATGGCAGCGGCTTGACCCGGCCTGGAGCCGGACCAGACCGCCAAGCCAGTGTCTCCGTTCCTACCGGATAGCTCCCCTCTCTGTCAAGAGGAAAGAGCGCCGGAAGGGTGGGCGGCCGGCGATCAGCGGCGGTAGTGGAGGGCGCAGCTGAGCGGCACCTCGCCGGCAAGGCGCCGGGCCGCTTCCTCGACCCGCTGGTGCTCCTTCACGGAGTGGACCACCCCGGAGAGCACCAGCTCCTCGCCGGTCCACGCCACCTCCAGGATGGGCACAAAGAGGTGCGGATCGGTGGCGAGACCGGCCTGGACCCGGGCGGCCAGGGCGCGCATCTCCAGATCCCGGGCCGCCTCCTCGCTCCACAGGCGGTCCCGGGCCGCCAGCTCAGCCTTCACCTGCTCGGCCAGCGGCGTCAGATCCAGGCCGGTGGCTGCCAGCACGGTGTCGTAGTCGGCGGCATCATCACCCGTTCTGCCATAGACCGCGGCCAGGAAGCAGGCCCGGCCGTGGTCCACCTTCTTGCACAGCCAGCGGGCGGTCTCGGCATCCACGCCCTCCCGGGCGGCCAGCCGCTCCTGGCGGACGGTCAGGGGGGCCTCCACCCGGACCCGCAGGGCGTGGGGCACGCCGGCCAGCAGGAAGTTGGCCCCCCGGCCCATGATCACCACCCGGTCCCGGGTGGCCTCGGCCAGGATCTGACTCCGGACCAGGGCCGCGAAGCCGCGGAAGGACCAGTCGAAGCGCTCCCAGGTGGTGGGACACTGCTCGTCGAGCCCCTCTGCCCATTCCCGCCAGCGCCCACCAGCCTGCCGGATGGCGGCAAACAGGCTCTCCTTGTCCACGTAGTCGTAGCCCAGCCGCTCGGCAACGGTCCGGCCAAGCTCCTGGCCGCCGGAGCCGTACTGCCGGGAAATGGTCAGGATGGCCATCGCTCCCCCCCCGCTTTGCTTTGCGCCACGCGCCTCAGGATGGACGAT
>JBFMBH010000073.1 GCA_040755095.1 Thermodesulfobacteriota bacterium | reverse complement strand
ACCTCCCGCCCCTTCCCAACCAGCCTCCGCTCCCGGACAGAGGCACACCTCCCACCAGTCCCGGCACTGCAAGGGCTGCATGTCCTCCCTACCGGCTCGTCGCGCTACCCGGTTATCGAATATCCAGCGCCCCAGTTGCCGATTGCATTTTTCCCAGTCGATCGCTAAGATCAACCGACTCACCAGCAACCAAGCCCATCCCGCCCTCGTAGCTCAGGGGAGAGAGCACAGGATTCCTAATCCTGGAGTCGCAGGTTCGAATCCTGCCGGGGGCACCAGAAGCATGAGCCGGGAAACCGCCATTTCCGCGGTTTCCCGGCTATTTTTGTGGAATCTCCTGTGGCCGTACGCCTGCTTGCCGCTGTCGCCGCCATCCTCGTGGCCCTGTTCGCCCAGCTTCCTGCCGCCGCGGCCGAGCGGTTGGTGACCGATCTTCTGGGCCGGCAGCTCCTGGTGCCGGAGGATCCCCGTCGCATCGTCGCCCTCGCGCCCAGTCTCAGCGAGATCGTCTTTGCCCTGGGGGCCGAGGCCCGGCTGGCCGGGGTGGTGCAGTTTGCGGACTTTCCGCCGGCGGCCCGGGCGCTGCCGGTGGTGGGCTCCTACGTGCGGCCGGATCTGGAGCGGATCGTTGGCCTTGCGCCCGATCTGGTGCTGGCGATCCGGGATGGCAACCCGAAGGAGGTGGTGGAGCGGCTTGGCGGCCTGGGGATCCCCGTCTTTGCCATGGATCCCCGGGATCTGGCCGGGGTGCTCGCCACAATTGCAGCGGTCGGCAGCCTGGTGGGAGAAGAACAGCGGGCCGCCGCCCTGGTGGCGGATCTTCACCGCCGGCTGGCGGCGGTGGAGATCCGGATACCCGCAGCGGCCAACCGGCCCCGGGTGCTGTTCCAGATCGGCGAGGCCCCCCTCATCGCCGCCGGGCCCGAGACCTTCCTGGACGAGGCGATCCGCCGTGCCGGCGGGGTCAATGCCCTGGCCGCCGGCATCTACCCCAAGTTGGACATGGAGCGGGTGCTGGCCCTGGCGCCGGAGGTCATCGTGGTCACCTCCATGACCGGCGACAAGTCGGCCGCCCAGCTGCTGGCACCCTGGCGGGACTGGCCGGGGGTGCCGGCCGTGGCGGCGGACCGCCTCTATGTGGTGGAGGCCAGCCTTTTTGACCGGCCGTCCCCCCGGCTGGTGGACGGCATCGAGGTGCTGTCCCGGCTGCTCCATCCCCAGGCCTGGGGAGCGGAGCCATGAGCGCCGGCCCGGGGCCGCTTCTTCGGCGCTGGCTTCTCATCTGGACCGGGCTCCTGGCGCTTCTGGCTCTGGCGGCCCTGACGGCTCTGGTGATCGGGCCGGCCGGCAAGGCCGGACCGACCCTGGCGGCCCTCCTGGGGAGCACCCCGCTGGATCCGACCATGGCCACTATCCTCTGGCAGATCCGGCTGCCGCGCCTGGCGGTGGCTGCCCTGGTGGGCGGCAGCCTGGCGGCCAGCGGTCTGGTCTTCCAGGCCCTGCTCCGCAACCCCCTGGCCGAGCCCTATGTGCTGGGGGTGTCCGGCGGCGCGGCCATCGGTGCCATCGCCGGCTTTCTCTTCGGCCTACCGGCCGCCGGCACCGACACCCTGGCCCTGGCCGGCGGGCTGGCCAGTCTGGCCATCGTGCTCCTCATCGGCCGCCGCACCGGCCTGGCCGCCGAGGGCCTGCTCCTGGCCGGGGTGATGGTCAATGCCTTTGCCTCGGCCGTCATCCTCTTCCTGCTGGCCATGAGCCGGGAGCAGTCTTTGTCCTCCATCCTCTTCTGGCTGATGGGGGATCTTGGCCGCGCCGAGCCGGCCCGGCTCTTCGCCCTGGCGGCGGTGGTTTTGCCCGGCCTCGTCCTGGTGGCCGGCCTCGGCCAGGCCATGAATCTTTTGGTCCTGGGGGGCGAGTTGGCCGCCAGCATGGGGCTGGCGGTGGGCCGGGTGACGGTGCTCCTCTTGGTGGCGGCCTCCACCCTCATCGGCACCACGGTGGCCCAGGTGGGCCCGGTGGGCTTCGTGGGCCTGGTGGTGCCCCATATTCTGCGCCGGATCTGGGGCGCCGACCATCGCCTGCTGGTGCCGGCCTCCTTTCTGGCCGGCGCCGCCTACCTGGTGCTCTGCGACCTGGCAGCCCGCACCCTGCCCCGGGAGGGTGAGCTGCCGGTGGGCGTGGTCACCGCCCTTTTCGGGGCGCCGCTTTTCATCGTCCTCCTGGGGAGGCGCCGGCCTTGACCCCTCCCGCCCTGGCGCTGGCCGGCATCGGCTTTGCTTTTCCGGGCGGCTCCGCCATCCTGGAGGGGATCTCCCTGGCCGTCGCTGCCGGCGAGATCCTCCTCATCACCGGCCCCAACGGCGCCGGCAAGACGACCCTTGTAAGGATCATGGCCGGCACCCTGCCTGCCAGCGCCGGCGAGGTCCGGCTTCTCGGCCGGCCCCTGGCCCGGATCCGCCGCCGGGAGCGCGCCCGCACCCTGGCCCTGGTGCCCCAGGTCCTGCCGGCCGAGCTGCCCTTCACGGTCCGGGAGCTGGTGCAGATGGGCCGCACCCCCCACCAGGGGCTGTTGGCGCTGCCATCCGCCGCCGACTGGCACGCCGCCGAGGCAGCGATGGCTGCCGCCGAGGTCTCCCATCTCGCGGCCCGGCGCCTCGATCGCCTGTCCGGCGGCGAGCGGCAGCGGGTGTTCGTGGCCCGGGCCCTGTGCCAGGAGCCCCGAATCCTCCTCCTGGACGAGCCGGTGGCCAGCCTCGATCTCGGCCACCAGCTGCGGCTCCTGGATCTTTTGGACCGCCTGCGCCGGGATCGCGGGCTCACCGTGGTCATGGTCGGCCACGACCTCAACCTGGCCAGCCTCTATGCCGATCGGCTGCTGCTCCTGGCCGGCGGCCGGACCGTGGCCCTGGGCCCACCCGCCGAGGTCCTCACCGCCCAGCGCCTGGCCGATGTCTATGGCTGCACCCTGAGGGTGGAGGCGAGCCCCTGGCCGGGCCGCCCCCGGGTGACGCCGGTGCCGGCCAGGCTGGCGGGAGGCGCTCCGGACCCAGGACCGTAGAGCCAAAGGCTTGCCATTCTGCCGGCGGAAAGAGGACAATCGGGCATGGAATCCGAGCTCATCATCCGGCTGGGCGGCTTTCTCGGCGCCTTTCTCGCGTGCGCTCTCTGGGAGCGACTCGCCCCCCGCCGCCCGCTCAGCGCCGGGCGGCGCCTGCGCTGGCTCGCCAATCTGGGCGTGACCTTGCTGAACAGCATGGCCTTGCGGCTGCTGTTCCCCGTGCTGGCCGTGGGCAGTGCGGCCGCGGCCGCGGCGCGGGGCTGGGGACTGCTCAACAACTACCCCCTCCCGGGCTGGCTCGCGGTCATCACCAGCCTCGTCCTGCTCGATTTTGTCATCTACGTGCAACACGTCCTTTTCCACACGCTGCCGCTCTTGTGGCGCCTGCACATGGTGCATCACGCCGATCTCGATGTGGACGTGACCACGGGCCTGCGTTTTCATCCCCTGGAGATCATGCTCAGCATGCTGATCAAGATCGCCACCGTGCTCCTCATCGGCGCCCCCGTGCTCTCGGTCCTCGTCTTCGAGGTGGTGCTCAACGCCACCTCCATCTTCAATCACAGCAACGCTGCCATGCGGCCGGCCCTGGACCGCGTCCTTCGCCTCCTGGTGGTCACGCCGGATATGCACCGTGTCCACCACTCGGTGACCATTCGCGAGACGAACAGCAATTTCGGCTTCAACCTTCCCTGGTGGGATCGCATCATGGGCACCTACCGGCCACAGCCCGTGGCCGGGCATACCGGCATGACCATCGGGCTCGCCCAGTTCCGCCCCCCGCAGCCCCAGGGCCTGGGCTGGATGCTGCTCCTGCCCTTCCGCGGCAACCCCGGCGCCTACGCCATCAATCAGCGCGGACAAGAGCCCCGGTCTTGACACCGACCCACCTCGGGCCTGTTCGCTCATCTCGAAGCATGCCAAGGTGCCGCCAGGACAAGCAGCTAACGTTCTTGTGGACACCTCGGTCTGGATCGCCTTCTTCCGCCAGCGCGAGCCGTGCCACCGGCTGGTGGCCGGGCTGATTGATGAGGAGCGGGTCTGCTGCACCGGCATCATCCTGGCCGAGCTCATCCAGGGGGCCAAGTCGGACAAGGAGCTGTCGGTGCTGGACAGCTTCCTCCAGGTGTTCGAATTCCTTCCCGAGTCACCCCGGTTGTGGGCCCAGGCCGGGCGCCTCTCTGGCCGTCTGCGGCAACAGGGCATGGCCATCGGCCTGGCCGACTGCTTCATCGCCACCGCCGCGCTTGCCGCCAACCTGCCGGTGGCGACCCTGGACGGCCATTTCCGGATCCTGCACCAGACGGCCGGGGTCGAGCTGCTGCCGCTCGAGCCAGCGGCGGAATAGCAGCGGCCGCGGGCCGGGCCGGCTGCCGGTGGTCGCGGTCCCGCCCCCCAGCCGGTGTATCCACTCCCACTCCTGCCGGTTGTCCACACACCGTCTCATGCTCCCGGGTGGCACAGACGACAGGATGTCGGTTGCGGAGCACGGATGACCTTTGCCGGAAAGATCATCGCCTTGACCAACGACACTGCCCTCAATGATCTCGGCCATGGCGGCCATCTGGCTGCCCTGGCCCGCCGGGCCGGCTGCGCGCCGGAGGCCATCCTCGACTTCAGCGCCAGCCTCAATCCCCTGGGGCCGCCGGAATGGCTGCGACCGGTGATCAGCCGGACGGTGGCGAGACTGGCCCATTACCCGGACCCCCGGGGCGAGGGGCTCTTGGCCCCGCTCGCCGCCTGCCTGGGGCTGGCGCCGGCGCAGCTGGTTTTGGGCAACGGCGCCACCGAGCTGCTCTATGGCCTGCCCCGGGCCCTGCCCTGCCGCCGGGCGCTGATCCCGGTCCCCTCCTATGGCGACTACCAGCGAGCGGCGCAGCTGGCCGGGCTTGAGGTCGTCTGCCTGCCCCTGGCCGAGGCCCAGGGCTTCCGCCTCGATCTGGCCCGGCTGGCCGAAACGCTGCAGCCAGGGGATCTGGTCTTCCTGGGGCAGCCCAACAACCCCACCGGGCTGACCTTGGCGGCCACCGATCTCCTGGCCCTGGCCGCCGCTTCCCCCCGGGTCTTCTTCGCGGTGGACGAGTCGTTCTTCGAATTCGTCTCCCCGCAGAGCGTCCTTATGACCGCCGCCATGCCGGCCAATCTGGTGGTGATCCGCTCCCTGACCAAGCTGTGGGCCATCCCTGGGCTGCGCCTGGGACTCGCCGCCGGCCACCAGGACACCATCGCCCTCCTCAGACACCAGCTGCCACCCTGGACGGTCAACACCCTGGCCCTGGCGGTAGGTGAGGCCCTGGTCGCCGACCCGGACTACGGCGAGCGGAGCCGGCAGCAGCTGCCGACCCTGCGGGCGGCGCTTTCGGCGGGGCTGGCGGCGCTGCCCGGGCTCACCGTGTATCCCGGCGAGGCCAACTTCCTCCTGGTGCGCCTGGAGCGATCGGGGCTTGCCGCCGCCAGCCTGGCTCAGCGGCTGCTCACCCGTGATCCGGCTCGGCCCATCGCCATCCGGGTCTGCGCCAACTTCACCGGTCTCGATGAGCGCTTTTTCCGGGTGGCGGTCCGCACCGCCGAGGAGAACGGCGAGCTGTGCGCGGCCCTGGCCCGGGAGCTGCTGCACGGGGCTCCGGCAATCCGCCGGTCGCGGCGGACGCCAGCACTCATGCTGCAGGGCACCTCCTCCCATGCCGGCAAGAGTGTGCTGACCTACGCCCTGGGCCGGATCCTCCTTGAGGACGGCTTTCGGGTCGCGCCCTTCAAGGCCCAGAACATGTCCCTCAATTCCCATGTCACCCGGGACGGCGGCGAGATGGGCCGAGCCCAGGTGCTCCAGGCCCAGGCCTGCCGTCTGGATCCGGACCTCCGCATGAATCCCGTGCTCCTCAAGCCGAGCGGCGATCTCGGCTGCCAGGTGATCGTCCAGGGCCGTCCGGTGGGCCAGATGTCGGTGGAGGAGTACATCCGCTTCAAGCCGGAGGCAGCCAGGGCGGCTTGCGCCGCCTACGACTCCCTGGCCGCCGAGCACGAGGTGATCCTTCTGGAAGGGGCGGGCAGCCCGGCCGAGGTCAACCTGCGGCAGCACGACATCGTCAACATGGCCATGGCCCGGCACGCCGCCGCCCCGGTCCTCCTGGTGGGCGACATCGACCGGGGCGGGGTCTTTGCCGCCTTTCTCGTCGAGCCGGACGTGCATCTGCGCCGCATCCGCCATGCGGCCGACCTGGCCGCGGCCGGACCGGAGCTGGCGGCCCTGATCCTGCCGGGCAGCAAGAACGTCATCGCCGATCTCGGCTTCCTGGTGCAAAGCGGCCTCGGCGCCGGCATCGCCGACCTGGCCGGCCAGGGCCGGGTGGAGCTGGTGGGAATCTGCGGCGGCTTCCAGATGCTGGGCCGCGCCATCACCGACCCCCTGGGCCTGGAATCGCCCGGGGCCGAAGCCAGCGGCCTGGGGCTTCTGCCCGTCACCACCGTGCTGGCAGCGGACAAAACCCTGGCCCAGCGGACCGGGCGCCACCTGGCCTCCGGACAGCCGGTCCGCGGCTACGAGATCCACCACGGGGTGAGCCACGGAGAGGCCGTACCGGCGGTGGCCCTGGCGGACGGAACAGCCGACGGCGCCTCTTCGGCCGACGGACTCGTCTGGGGCAGCTACTTGCACGGCATCTTCGACTCCGATCCCTTTCGCCGCTGGCTCATCGACCGCCTGCGACTGCGGCAGGGTCTGGCGCCGGCCGGCCGCCTCCTGGCCGCCTACGATCTGGAGCCGGCCCTGGACCGGCTGGCTGATGAGGTCCGGAAGGCGGTGGATCTGGGACGGATCTACCAGCTTATGGGGCTGGGCTGATGGGGATCCCGGCCGCGATCGCCCTGGCCTTGCTGCTGGACGCCTTGCTGGGCGATCCGGCCTGGCTGCCCCATCCGGTACGGCTGATCGGCGCCCTGGCGGCCAGGGCCGAGGGCTGGTGCCGCAGGGTCCTGGGCGACGGCCGGCTGGCCGGAGTCTCCTGCGTGGGCCTGGTGCTGTTCCTGACCGGAGCAGCCGGGTGGGCGCTGCTCCGGGGCGCGGCCTGGCTCCATCCCTGGCTCGGCACCCTTGCCTCCATCCTCCTTCTTTACACCTGCTTCGCGGCCCGGGATCTGCTCGCCCACAGCCGCCGGGTGCACGCGGCCCTGGCTGCCGGCGACCTTCAGGAGGCCCGCCGGCGGGCGGGGATGATGGTCGGCCGCGACACCGGCCACCTGGACCGGGCGGAGGTGGTGCGGGCCACGGTGGAGAGCGTGGCGGAGAACAGCGCCGACGGCGTGGTAGGGCCGCTCTTCTGGGCCGCGCTGGCTGGGCCCTTGGGCGCCCTGCTCTACAAGGCCGCCAGCACCCTGGACTCCACCTTCGGCTACACCAGCGAGCGCTATCGCCATTTCGGCTGGGCGGCGGCGCGCCTGGACGATCTGGTCAACCTCCTGCCCGCCCGGCTCACCGGCCTCCTGCTGGTGCTGGCAGCCGCCTTGCTGCCGGGAGCCAGTGGCGGCCACGCCTGGCGCATCTTCTGGCGGGACCGCTACCGCCACCCCAGCCCCAACGCCGGACACCCGGAAGCCGCGGCCGCCGGGGCCCTGGGCCTGCAGCTGGGTGGCACCAGCTGGTACAGCGGCCAGGCCAAGGCCAAGCCCTTCCTTGGCGACCCGCACCAGGAAGCTTCTTTGCACCACATCCTGCTGGCCAACCGGCTGGCGGCCCTGGTCACGGCGCTGGCCGCCCTGCTGCTTGTCGGGCTGCGACTGGCGGTGGCGGGGTAGACGGCCAGCCGCCAACGGAGCTCTTGACCGCACCGCCAATCCTGGGTAGTGTGGCCTCGTCTCAGGTGCTCCCAAAGGAGCTGAACAGGGAACCCCGTGGGAATCGGGGACGGGCCCGCCGCTGTGACCGGGGACCCTGATCGCGAAAAGGCCACTGCTCGATCCGTCGGGCGGGAAGGCGCGGTCAGGGGATGAGCCGGGAGTCAGAAGACCTGCCTGGGAAAGAGGTGGCGTGCTTCCGTGGACCAGGAGCAGCCGATTGATCTCGCGGCGAGACAGGGAATCCCCGGATCGATTCATTTCGGTCCGGGGTCTTTTTTTTTGGGCCTCGGACTCCAAGCCCCCCAACGACAGGAGGACCGGTGATGAAGAGGCTTTTGCTGCTGGCGCCGCTGGCGGCAGCAACCCTGCCCCCCCCAGCCCCGGCAGCGGCCAACGAGCCGCTGCTGGTGACGGTTATGGACGAGGTGGTGGTCACAGCCACCAAGACCGAGGAGAAGCGCAAGGAGATCGCCAACGCTGTGGTGGTGCAAGACGCCCTGGACATCGCCGCGGCCCCAGCCGCCTCCCTGGGCGCCATCCTGGCCAATGAGCCGGGCATCGACTGGCGGACCCGGGGCAACTACGGCGGAGCGGCCGAGGAGATCCATATCCGCGGCATGGGTGGCGACGGCACCCTGGTGGTGCAAGACGGCGTGGTCCTCAACTCCCCTTCCCTGGGCACCGCCGATTTCAGCCACATCCCGCTCAACCGCATCGAGCGGGTGGAGGTGGTCAAAGGCCCCGGCTCGCTGCTGTACGGCTCCGGCGCCATGGGCGGCACGGTGAGCATCATCGGCAAGCGCCCCCGGCGGGACGGCCACGTGGCGGAGGTGGCCGCCGGCTATGGCAACGAGGCCACCTACCATCTGGCGGCAGAAAGCGGCGGCTTCGTCCTCGGCGACCTGGGCTATTATCTCACCGCCAACCGCAAGGAGACCGACGGCTTCCGGGACAACTCCGATCTGCGGCATACCGATGTCGGCCTCAACCTGCTCTTCGACCATGGCGAGGGCCTCAGCCTCGACCTCAATCTCGGCTACCTGGATCGGGAGTACGGCGTGCCGGGCCCGCAGCCGCCGCCCGGCACCCAGCCCTATACCCTCGCTGGCGGGACCTTCTACAACGACAGCGCCGCCAACCTCCTGGACCGGGGCGAGGACGAAAACCTGGCCAGCTCCCTGGTCGCCGGGGGCCAGGCCGCCACCTGGCTGGACTGGCGGCTGAAGGGCGACGCCACGGAGCTTACCGCCACCAACACCAGCCGGTACAGCTTCAGCGGCGCCGGCGACCACACCGAGGTCACCAACACCGTGGCCGGGCTGGAGGGGAATCTCGATCTTCGTCCCTGCTCCCAGGCTGGGCTCCTCATGGGCAGTGAATACCGCACCTTCGACTACGACAACGTCCAGCAGCCCCTGGACACCGCCGGCCTGCCGGTGCCCAACGCCCTGCGCCGCCAGACCCATCAGGTCTACACCCAGGGCACCTTTGCCGAGCTGCGCCTGCGGCCGGTGGAGCCGGTGAGCCTCCTGGCCGGCCTGCGCAACGAGACCCATTCCCGGTTCGGGCACGAGACGGTCGGCCGTTACGGCCTGGTGCTCAACCCCCTGCCGGATACCGCCTTCAAGCTCAACCGCGGCCAGCACTTCAAGGCGCCGACCATGAACGACCTGTTCTGGCCGGATGACGGGGCGTTCAACAAGGGCAACCCCAATCTCCGGCCGGAAACCGGCTGGCACACCGACCTCACCCTGGAGCAGGAATGGCTGGACGGCAAGGTCTTCGCCACCCTGTCCTGGTTCGAATGGGACATCACCGGCAAGATTGCCTGGGCCGAGGACCCGACCCAGCCCAGCCCGGCCGGCCCGTGGAACTACTGGACGCCGGCCAACGTCAACACCTACCTGGCCCGGGGCTGGGAGATGAGCGCCAAGGTCGGCCCCTGGCAGGCGCTCAACGCCGATGTCGCCCTCACCCTGCTCGACGCCGTGGAGGAGCTGGCGCCGGGGGCGAGACGGCCGGCCCGCTACACGCCGGATCTCCAGCTCAAGGCAGGCCTCAGCCATTACGCCGCCATCGGCCTGACCTCGACCCTGATCGCCCGCTTCGTGGGTGCCCGGCCCGGCTTCTACCAGGCCAACACCGACCTGGCGCCGGCCGTCGAGCTGGCCTCCTACTGGACCGTGGATCTGAAGCTGGAGCAGGAGCTGGCTGGCCGCTGGAAGCTGGCGTTTTCCGGCACCAACCTCCTGGACCAGGGCTACGACACCTATCTGGCCGGGTTCTTCGACCAGACCACCTTCGCCTATACCCAGCAACCCTATCCCGGCGCCGGGCGTAGCCTCTTTGTCTCCCTCGCCTTCCGCTGGTGAGGTGAGGCGGCCACGATGAACAGCCTGCACAACAGGGAGATCTTCTGCTCCTGGAGCGGCGGCAAGGATTCCTGCCTGGCCCTGTATCGGGCCGTGCAGCAGGGCGGCCGGCCCCGGCGGCTTGTCACCATGCTGACCGGCGACGGCAGCCGCAGCCGCTCCCATGGCCTGCCACCGGCAGTGCTGGCCGCCCAGGCCACATCCCTGGGCATCCCCCTTCTGACTGGCCAGGCCTCCTGGGACGACTACGAAGAGGTCTTCCTGGACCGCCTGGCCCTCTTGCGCCAGGAGGGCCTGGCCGACGGCATCTTCGGGGATATCGATCTGCCGCCGCACCGGCAATGGGTGGAGCGGGTATGCAGCCAGCACGGGATTGCCGCCCACCTGCCCCTGTGGCAGGAGGCACGGCGCGATCTTCTGGCCCTCTTCATCGACGCCGGCTTTTCGGCGACCATCATCGTGGTCAACAACGCTCGTCTGCCGGCCAGCTTCCTGGGCCGCCGTCTGGACTGGGACACCGTGCGCGCTTTGGAGGCAGCCGGGGTGGACGCCTGCGGCGAGGAGGGGGAGTACCACACCGTGGTCACCGACGGCCCCCTCTTTGCCACGCCGGTGCCGCTGGCTACCGGTACCGTGCTCAGCCAGGACGGCTGCAGCTTCCTGGAGGTCTTTCTCGCGCCATGACCGGGTCTCCCCGCCTCACCCTGGTCCTGGGCGGTGCCAGAAGCGGCAAGAGCGCCTTTGTGCTGGAGACGGCCGGCCGGCTGCCGGGTCGCAAGGCCTTTGTCGCCACCGCTCAGGCCGGGGATCAGGAGATGGCGGAGCGCATCCGCCGCCACCAGGCCGACCGGGGTCCGACCTGGGAGACGGTGGAGGAGCCGCTGGCGCTTGCCGCCCGCCTCAAGGCGCTGGCCGGCACCCACGCGGTGGCGGTGGTCGATTGCCTCACTGTCTGGCTGGGCAACCTTCTCTGCCAGCCGGCAGCCCCGGACCCGGAGCCGGAGCCGATGCTGGCCGCCTTCGTGGCCAGCCTGGCCGAGCTGGGCCATCTTCAGCTCTTTCTGGTGGCCAACGAGGTGGGGATGGGCATCGTGCCGGACAACCCCCTGGCCCGCCGCTTCCGGGACCTGGCCGGCTGGCTCAACCAGAAGGTGGCCGCCCGGGCCGACGCCGTCTATCTGGTGGCGGCGGGCCTGCCCCTGCGGCTGAAGTAGCCATGCCGGCGGGCGCGCGGTACCCACGGCACCTGTGCCATAGGTCCTATACGACCTATAGGACCTATAGACCTATGGGTCCCACAGGACTTACAGGACCCGTAACTCAAACCTGCCAGCGAGGCCGCCATGGACATTCTCTCCCTGTGCCGCACCATTTCCGCCACCAACGGCCTTCTGGCCGACCAGGCGCAAGACCGGCTCGATTCCCTCACCAAGCCTCAGGGCAGCCTGGGGCGGCTGGAAGCCATCGCCCGGCAGCTGGTGGCGATCCGGGGCCAGCTGATGCCTGAGCTGGGCAAAAAGGCGATCTTCACCTTTGCCGGCGACCACGGGGTGGCGGATGAGGGGGTATCGGCCTTTCCCAAGGCGGTGACCGGCCAGATGGTGAAGAATTTTCTCCATGGCGGCGCCGGCATCAATGTCCTGGCCCGGCGGGCCGGGGCCGAGGTGGTGGTGGTGGACATCGGGGTCGATGGTGATTTCGATGACCTGGCAGGAGCAGGGCTGGTCTGCCGCAAGGTCGTCCGGGGCACCGGCAACATCCGGCAAGGGCCGGCCATGAGCCGGGCCCAGGCCGAGGCCTGCCTGGCGGTGGGCATCGGGCTGGCCCAGGAGTATGGGGCCAAGGGGTTTGGCATCTTTGGCACCGGCGAGATGGGCATCGCCAACACCACGCCGTCAGCAGCCATCACCGCCCTCTATACCGGCTATCCGGTGGCGGCGATCACCGGCCGCGGCACCGGCATCGACGAGGCGACCCGGGCTCACAAGGTGCACGTGGTCAAGGACGCCCTGGCCGTCAACCGGCCGGATCCAGCCGATCCCATCGACGTGCTGGCCAAGATCGGCGGTGCCGAGCTGGGGGGGATTGCCGGCCTGGTGCTGGGGGCGGCGGCCCAGAGGATCCCGGTGGTGGTGGACGGCTTCATCTCCACCGCCGCCGCCATGATCGCGGTCAAGCTCGCCCCCGCCTGCCGGGATTATCTCTTCGCCGCCCACCGCTCCCAGGAGATCGGCCACCGGGCCCTCCTGGAGGCCCTGGGCCTGGCACCGCTCCTTGATCTCGATCTGCGGCTGGGGGAGGGCACCGGTGCGGCCCTGGCCATGCCGGTGATCGAGGCCGGGCTGGCCATCTACCGGGAGATGGCCACCTTTGCCGAGGCCGCGGTGGCGGAGCGCCACGCCTGACCCGGCCATGAGCCCCCTTCTGGTTGCCCTGGCCTTCCTGACCATCCTGCCGGTACCGGTGCGGCCGGCGTTGTCCGGGGAGGAGGTGGGGCGGGCCTCGGCCTTCTTCCCCCTGGCCGGCGGCGTGCAGGGCCTGATCCTGGTCCTGGCGGCGTCGCTCTTCACCTTGCTGCTGCCCCTGCCGGTGGTGGCCGGCCTGGTGCTCGCCGTCCATGTGCTGGTCACCGGCGGCCTGCACCTGGACGGCCTGGCGGACAGCGCCGATGCCCTGGCCTGCCGGGGGGGCCGGGAGCGCAAGCTCATGATCATGAAGGAGAGCCGGGTGGGGGCCATGGGCGTGGTGGCGGTGGCGCTGGCCCTCATCCTGCAAGCCCGACTCCTGGAGGCGCTCCTGGCCCGGGAACAGGCACCGGCCTTGGCCATCCTCTTCCTGATGCCGGTCCTGGGCCGCTGGGCCATGGTGACGGCCATGGCGCAAGCCCAGCCGGCGCGGCCCGAAGGCCTGGGCCGGCTTTTTCTGGAGCACACCGGCCGCCGGCAGCTGGCCCTGGCCAGCCTCGGGGCCGGAGGACTGGCCCTGGCGGCTGTGGCCCTGGCCGCCGGCGGCTGGCAGCTGGCCGCGCTGCTGGCAGTGGCCAGTGTGGGCCTCTGCGGCCTGGCCAGGGGCATCGTCCGCCTGGCCCACCAGCAGCTGGGGGGCATGACCGGCGACACCTTCGGCGCCCTGGCGGTGCTGGCCGATCTCGTCCTTCTGACCGTAGCCGTCGCCGGGCCGGGAGGCGGACCACCATGAGCACCGTCACCCGGCCGACCTCGGTGCTGCTGATCCGCCACGGCGAGACCGTGGACGCCCGGCTCGGCCGCTATCACGGCGCAACGGACGTGCCCCTGGCACCGGCAGGCCGGGCCCAGATCGAGCGGCTGGCCATGAGCCCGCTCTGGGAACAGGGCCTCGGTGGCCAACCCGTCGAGGCTGTCTACGCCTCGGCGCTGACCCGGGCCTGGGAAAGCGCGGTCATCCTGGCCAGGGCGGTCGGCCTTTATCCCCGGAAGGTGCCGGACTTGGCGGAGCGGCGGTTCGGGAACTGGGAGGGCCGCACCCTGGCCGAGATCACCCGGGACGACCCCGGGGCTCTGGCGGCCTGGGCGCATGACCCGGCCGGCTTCCGGCCGCCGGGCGGGGAGAGCGTGGCCGATCTCGCGGCCCGGGTGCGGCCGATCTGGCAGGACCTTGTGGCCGCCCATCCCGGCGGCCGGCTGGCCATCGTCAGCCACGGTGGCGTCATCCGGGTCCTGTTGGCCGACCTTCTGGGCCTGCCGCTTGCCAACCTCTTGCGGCTGCGCCAGGATTTCGCCGCCCTGTCGGTGGTGGAGCTGTGGGACGAGCCGGTGCTGGAAAGGATGAACTGGCGGCCATGAAGGACCTGCTGCCTGCCCATTCTGGCCTGGCGCTGCCGCCCGAGGAGCGGGCCACCTCCTGGCGGCTGTTGCCAGCGGCCAGCCAGGAGCCGCCCGGATCCGAGCGGTGGCGTCTGGGTCGGGCGATGTTGTTGGCCGCCGCTCTCCACGGCCTGGTGGCGGCGTCCGCCGAGGTCCTGCTGGGGGGCGGCCGGCCGCCGGCCGCGGCGGAGACCTTCTTCCAGGTGGAGATCGTGCGGCCGGCGCCGCTTCCGCCCGCCCCACCGGAGCCGGCCGCCCCGGCGCCAGCCCGGGTGGCGCCGCCAGCCGTCCCCCCGGCCCCGGCCCTGACCGCACCGCCTCCCCGGCCGGCCCGCCCCTCGAAGGCGGCAGCCGCCCCGGCGGCTCCTCCGCCACCGGCGATCCCGGAGACCGCCCCGGCGCCGGTCGCCGCCGGGCTGACCGGGACAGAAGCCCTGCCCGCCGCCCTGCCGGCCCTCCCAGCCCCGGAGCCAGCCGCCGCATCCGGTCCGCCGGCCGCCGAGCCGGCCGCGGCCGCCGGCCATGCCCCCTTGATCCTGGCCCAGCCCCGCTACGAGACCAACTCCCCCCCGGTCTACCCGGCCCTGGCCCGCAAACGCGGCCTGTCCGGCACGGTGGTCCTTTCGGTGCTGGTGGCCCCGGATGGCCGGGTGGCCGAGCTGGCGGTGCTCACCTCCAGCGGGCACCCCAGCCTCGACCAGGCCGCCCTGGCCGCGGTGGCGGACTGGACCTTCGTCCCGGGCCGCCGGGGCGAGACGCCGGTGGCCTGCCCGGTGCAGGTGCCGGTGCGCTTCCAGATCCGGTAGGGCTGCCCCGCCCCCTTGGCAACGCGGCCAGCGGCCTGCTATGCTCACTGGCAGCGAGACCATGGAGCATCGTCACCTGACCCACCGGCAGTACACCCTGGCGGCCATCGACGACATCATCAGTCGTGGCCGGCGCCAGGACTGGATCGCGCTGCGGGACGCCATCCGCACCTCCCCTCCCCTGGCTGAGAAGGTCCTGGCGGTCTGCGCTGCCCACACCTCCGACCAGTACGCCCAGCGCTACCACTTCTGGGACCATTATGTCCGGAGCCGAGCTGTCTGAGTGGGAGCGGCTCCTGGCGGCGGCCGCTCATCTCCAACGTCTGGTGCCGGAGGCGGTGCTGGTTGGGGGTACGGCTGCAACCCTCTATGCTCGCCATCGGCTGTCCCTGGAGGATCTGGGCTGACCGCTAGCCACGGACAGCTCCCGGAGCCTGCCTGCAACCCTGCCCTGCGGAGGACCCGCCCATGCGAGCTCGCTTCCTGCCCATCCTCATCCTGTCCGGCGGTCTCATGCTCACCCCTGCGGCCTGGGCCGACGAGCTGGCGGCGGTGGTCGCGGACATCAATCTCCGGGCCCAATCCGACCTGGTGGGGACCAAGAACAGCCTCTGCAGCCGGTTCCGGCGGCCGGTTGCAGAGATCGACTCCCTGGTCATGATCGCCGGCTCCATCGGGGATGTCTGGTTTGCCTTGCGCCTGGGCGAGCTTACCGGTCGCTCTCCGGAGCTGGTGCTCCGGGAGTATCAGGCAGACAAGGGGGCGGGCTGGGGGGTGACAGCAAAGAGGCTGGGCATCAAGCCCGGCTCGCCGGAGTTTCACCAGCTCAAGCGGGGCTGGAGCACCAGCCCCGGGGATGTCCTGGTCATCCGGCCCGGCGACCAGGACAGAGGCGGGCACGACAGCGGCGACAAGGGCAAGGCCAAGGGCCACGACAAGGGAGAAAAAGGTCACAAGTAGCCAGAGCCCAGGCTTTCTCCACAGCCGTTGTCCGGTGGCCGCCGACTCCTGGTTCGAGTCAGGGCGTGGCAGGGCGGTTGACCAGCCGGGCCACGGCGGCCAGGAACGCCCGGCGGTCGAAGGGCTTGGCAAAGGTGCAGGCGGCCCCCATGGCCTCGGCCAGCGGCAGATAGTCCTCGGGCTGGTTGCGGCCGCCGCCGGACACCGCGATGATCGGGATCTCCGGCCGGGCCTTCCGGATCTCGATGATGGTCTCGATCCCCTCCCGCTCCGGCATGATGAGGTCGGTGATCACCAGATCCGGAGCCGCCTGGTGGAACAGCTGCGCCCCCTCCCGGCCGTCCCGGGCCGCCACCACCTGGTAGCCGCTCCGGATCAGGAGCTCCACAAGCATGAGGCGGAAAAGCTCGTCGTCATCGATGACGAGAATGAGAGCCATGGCAAATCCTCCGTTTCGCACCGCCCTGGCGGCCCTGAAAGACGAACCGCAGAATGTCCAACAAGGAATATCGAACTTACAAGGGACTGGCAGTTGACGTTTCGGATCCGTTCTGCCGGTCCCTTCGACGGTTGGACATTCCTTGTTGGCTATTCGACATTCAGCATCCCGTTCCCGGCCGCGGCCTGGTCCAGGATGCCCCGGATGCTCCGGCCCAGGTCGGCGGTGGCGACCGGCTTGCACAGCACCTGCCGGATGCCGCTGGCCTGCGCCTGCTCCAGGGTCAGGGACTCACCGTGGCCGGTCACCATCAGCACCGGCAGGTCGGGCCGCAGGCCGATGACGGCGGCCCCCAGCTGCAGGCCGGTAAGGCCGGGCATGGCGTTGTCGGTCACCAGAAGGTCGAAGGCCTCCGGCTGCCGCAGGAACTGGGCCAGGGCCTGCCGGCTGTCGGTGTGGCCGGCCACGGTGTAGCCCAGGGCCCGCAATCCCCGGCAGGCGATTTCCACCAAGTCCGGCTCGTCGTCCACGAACAGCAGCCGGCCGCGGCCCCAGGCTGGCCGGCCGTCGTTGGCCGCCCTTTCCTCGACCGGTGTCTCGCACAAAGGCAGAAAGACATCGAAGACCGAGCCGGCGCCGGGCTGGCTGGTCACCGCGATGCCCCCCCCCAGGGAGGTGACGATGCCGTGCACCACCGACAGGCCGAGGCCGGTGCCCTGGCCGGGCTTCTTGGTGGTGAAGTAGGGCTCGAAGATCCGCTCCAGGGTGGCCTCGTCCATGCCGCAGCCGGTGTCTGCCACCTGCAGTCGCAGGCAAGGGCCTGGGCTGATGCTGCCCATCAGGCGCGGTGGCAGCGCCTCCAGCCGGTGCCGCTCCAGCCGCACCGACAGCACCCCCCCCTCCTCTCCCATGGCATGGTAGGCGTTGGTGCACAGGTTCATCAGCAGCTGGTGGAGCTGGGTGGGATCCGCCTCCACCAGGCCACAGTCCTGGTGGATGTGCTGGCGGATGCTGATCTGGGCCGGGATCACCGCCCGCAAGAGCTTAACCGCTTCCTTGATCACATGCTGTACCCGGATGGGGTGGCGCTCCCCTTCCTGGCGGCGGCTGAAGGTGAGGATCTGCTGCACCAGGTCCCGGGCCCGGCGGCCGGCGGCCAGGATGTGGCTGATGTCCTGCCACAGCTGGCTGCCCGCCTCGGTCTGCTCCTGGGCCATATCCCCAAAGCCGAGGATGGCAGCCAGGATGTTGTTGAAGTCGTGGGCGATGCCGCCGGCCAGGGTGCCGATGGCTTCCATTTTCTGGGCCTGGCGCAGCTGCACCTGCAGCGCCTCCCGCTCCGCTTCCTGCTGGCGGCGCAGGGTGATGTCCCGGATGATCGCCACCGCTGCCGGCTGGCCATCCAGCTCCACGCCAGCCAGGGACAGCTCCACCGGCACCGGACGCCCGTCCCGGTGGCAGGCGTTCAGCTCCACCGTCCGCCCCACCAGGGGGCCGGTACCGGAGCGGCCAAAGGCGGCCACCCCGCTCGCCCAGCGCTCCCGGGCCTCTTCCGGGACCAGCAGCCGGTGCAGCTCCTGGCCCATGGCCTCCTGGGCCGTATAGCCGAAGATCCGGGCTGCGGCCGGATTCCAGAAGAAGATCCGTCCCTGGCGGTCCATCATGACGATGCCGTCGCCGGCCGTGGCGGTGATGGCCCGGTGGATCCGCTCCTGGTTGGTCAAGGCCCGGGCGGTGCGATGATGCTCGATGATGCCGGCCAGGGTGCTGGCCACCGCCCGCAGGGCGTTCTCCACCTGGGGATCCCGGCTGGCGCCATGGCGCAGGTAGACGGTGAAAACGCCCTGCACCTCGCCGCTGCTCGCCAGAAGAGGCAGGCAATAGTGGCCATGGGGAGCCATGTCCGCCAGCCGGGTCTCGTGGCGATGGTCCATGGTGGCGGCAAACACCACCTCCCGCTGGGCTGCGGCCCGGCCGCACAGGCAGTGGCCAAAGGGCACCCGGGCACACAGCGCGGACAAGGAGGGATCGAGACCCCGCTGGACCGCCACGACCAGGGTCTCGGGGTCCTGCTCGTCCTTCAGGAGCACCAGTCCCTTGGCCTGCAGCTCCAGCCAGGGCATGCTCAGGGTGTTGGCCAGGCAGCGCTCCAGGGTGGCAGGCAGGCTGTCCGAGATCAGGGACAGCTGCATGAGCCGGCAGAGGATGGCCTGGGTCTGGCCCTCCCGCTCCAGGGCCAACCGCATCTGCCGCTCCCGGAAGATCCGCTCCAGCTTGGCTGCCAGCTCCGAGGGCCGCACCGGCTTTTCGATGAAGTCGGCCGCCCCGGCGTCGATCACCTGGCGGTAGGTGTAGACCCCACCGTGGCCGGTGAGGGCCAGGGCGGGCAGCCCGGGATGGCGCTGCCGCAAGGCGTGCAGAAGCTCCATGCCATCCATCTCCGGCATCTGGAGATCGGTGATCACGAGATCGCAGGGCTCCGCATCCAGGGCCGCCAGGGCCTCGGCCGCGCCGTTTGCTGCTGTCGAGGGGTAGCCGAGCCTCGTCACCATATGACCCAGCATCTCCAGAAACTGGCTGTCGTCATCCACCAGGAGCAGGCGCTCGGGATGGGACGAAGGCGGTCGGGATTCCTTGGCGGTCATGGCATCGACCTCCACTGCGAAGAAAAAGGCGCTTGAGGGAGCAAGACGGCCGTCGCTTGTCCAGGGCTTGCGACCTCAGGGGTCGATGCGCTGGTAGACCGCCGGGGCCAGAGGACGGAAGGGCACCTGGATTCCGGCCAGGCTTTCGGAGTGGCCGGTGAAGAGGAACCCGCCCGGTGCCAGCTGCCCGTGCAGGTGGCGCATCAGCCGTCCCTGGTCTTCCTTGTCGAAGTAGATCATGACGTTGCGGCAGAAGATGATGTGCTGCCGTTCGGCGAGGCCGAAATCCTCGTCCATGAGATTGATACGCCGGAAGGTCACCCGCTCCCGCAGCCCCGGCCCGATTTGCACCAGCCCCAGGCCCCGGTCCTTGCTCCGGAGCAGATACCTCTTCCGCAAGGCCATGGGGATGGCCGCCACCTCGTCCTCCCGATAGATCGCCTGCCTGGCCGCGCCAAGCACCCGGGTGGACAGGTCGCTGGCCAGGATGGCGTAGCGCAAGGGCCGGCTCCGGGTCCACTCGGCCAGCACCATGGCCAGGGTGTACGCCTCCTCACCGGTGGAGCAGGCGGCGCTCCAGATCCGGATCATGGCGGCCGGCGGCTGCAGGGCCGCCAGATGGGGCAGCACCTGACTGGCCAGGACCTGGAAGTGATCGGCCTCCCGGAAGAACTCGGTCTTGTTGGTGGTGATGGCGTCCACCATATGGAGCAGCTCTCCGGCCTCGCCCTCAGGGCTGAAGACCTGCTCCAGGTAGCGTCCCAGGGACGACTGGCCCGTCTCCTTCAGGCGCCGCCGCAGCCGGGACTCCACCATGAGCTTCTTGGCCGGGGGCAGCCGGATGCCGTACCGCTCCTGGATGAAGGCCGCCAGCTGGCGGAACTGCTTTGCCGAAAGCGCCGCCTCGTCCAGCGGCGCCGGTCCCGGGTCGACCATCCCGGGCCGCGGGCTTGCCGTCTGCTGGCGGCCGTGGAGCCTCCCGCCGGCGTGGTGCCCCGCCGGCGCCCCCCGGGAATGAGGACGTCTGTCCGCCGCCATACCTTCAGGCCGCATGGGCATGAGCCTCACCGGCCGGAAGGTCAGGTACTGGGTGGTAACCATAGTGCTGGTGGCCATGGCAGATCCCCCTTGCGCCCAAGGCGGCCGGTATTCATTCCATCATGCCGTGCGAGGCGGCCCGAATCCCCATCTGGAGGGGCGGCCCCCGTGGCTGCCCGCCGTCCTCGACC
>JBFMBH010000072.1 GCA_040755095.1 Thermodesulfobacteriota bacterium | reverse complement strand
GCGACCGGCCAGGCCATGGCGGCGCAGCCGGCGGGCCACGGCCATGGCCAGCCCGAGGAGAGCATCTTCGGCCTGCACCCGGTCCGTGATATCCTCTTCGAAGGTCTCCTCCCGGCCCAGGGAGAGGGCGGGGCGCTCGGGCTCCACCGGCCGCTCGTCGAGTCCCAGGGCGTGGTCATGCATGGCCTGGCCGGCCTGGCCGAAGCGCCGGCGCAGGACCTCCACCGGTAAGCGGGCCAGATCGCCGATGGTGCGGACCCCCAGGAGGGCCAGCTCCCGTTGGGCCGTAGCGCCTACCCCCCACAGCCGGCCCACCGGCAACGGGGCGAGGAAGGCTTGCACCTGGTCCGCCGGGACGATGGTGAGTCCGTCCGGCTTTTCAAGATCGGAGGCGATCTTGGCCACCAGCTTGGTGGGGGCCACCCCGGCCGAGACGGTGAGGCCCAGCTCGGCGCGCACCCGGGCCTTGATCCGGGCCGCGATCGCCGCGGCCGGCCCAAAGAGGGTCTGGCTGGCCGTGACATCCAGGAAGGCCTCGTCCAGCGACAACGGCTCCACCAAGGGGGTGTGGTCGAGAAAGATCGCCAGGATCGATGCCGAGACCTGCCGGTAGCGGCCCATGCGCACCGGCAGGAAGCTGCCGTGCGGGCAGAGCTGCCGGGCCCGGGCCATGGGCTGCGCCGAATGGACGCCCAAGGCGCGGGCCTCGTAGGAAGCAGCCGCGACCACCGAGCGGCTGCCACTGCCCCCCACGATCACCGGCCGACCAGCCAGCTCCGGTCGGTCCAAGACCTCGACGGAGGCATAGAAGGCGTCCATGTCCAGATGCAGGATGGTCCGGTCCTTCATGACCTCACCGAGTGGAGCATCCCGGGGCCAAAACGCAACAAGCGGGGCTGCCTTCAGGGCAGCCCCGCTTGTCATCTCCCTCCAAGACTCGACGATCAGGTGCCGCCGTGGCAGCCCTTGCAGTCCACCGGGGCGTTCTTGCCGGCTTCCTTCTCCTTCTTGTGGCAGCCCTTGCAGTTCTCATGGGCGGCCTTCTGGAAGCTGTTGAGCTTCTCGTTGGCCATGGTGTCGTTGTGGCAGGACTCGCACTTGGCGGCCTTGGCGCCCGTGTCGTCTGCCACCGCCTTGCCGTCAGCGCCCTTGCTGTGATGGCACTCGCCACACTTGTAGGCCGTCGAGTGCTTCTTGTGATTGAACTCGGCCGGCTTCTTGGCGGCAGCGGTCTTGAGGGTCATCTGATCCGCCGGGGCAGCCGCCACGGTCATACCAGCGACGGCCAGGCTCAGGGCGAAGGCCAGGGCAGTGCCCACAAGAATGCTCTTCTTCATCGTCGATCTCCCCCTTTTGGCTCGAAGGTTGATGAATCGCGGTTCAGTTTCTGGCAACCGCGGCCACAATAATACCGCCGGCCGGCCTTTTGTCAAGCGCCTGCTGCCGTTCAGCCGCCGGCGTAGCTGTGCAGGCCGGACAGGAGGTAGTTGACCCCGTAATACGTGAAAACGACCGACAAGAAGCCGATGATGGCAATCCAGGCGATGCGCTTGCCGCCCCAGCCCCGGACGAAGCGAGCGTGCAGGGCCACCGCGTATACGAACCAGGTGATGAGCGACCAGGTCTCCTTGGGGTCCCAGCTCCAGTATGTGCCCCAGGCGGAGTTCGCCCAGATGGCACCGGTGATGATGCCGGCCGACAGCCAGAGAAAGCCGAAGATGATGCTCTTGTGGGTGACGTCGTCGATGACCCGAAGGTCCGGCAGGCTGTCGAGAAGCCCGGTGGGAGCGCCTTTGGGCTTGGCGGGACGGGCGGCCTTGAGGAGATACATGACCCCCAGCCCGCAGGCGACCGCAAAGGCGGCGTAGCCCACGAAGCAGGTCATGACGTGGGCGATGAGCCAGTTGCTCTGCAGGGCCGGCACCAGAGGAGCGATCTCGCTGGAGGTGAGACTGGCCAGGGCCATGGCCAGGAAGGCGAAGGGTACCGCGAAGGAGCCGATAATCCGGTTCTTGAACCGCCATTCCAGGTACAGATAGAAGATGGCGATACACCAGGCGAAAAAGACCAGCGACTCGTACATGTTGGACAGGGGGGCATGGCCGAAGCCCATCTGGTACGACTCTTGCCAGCGCAAAATGATCCCGGCGGTCTGCACCAGAAAGCCCAGACCGGTGGCCAGGGAGGCCACCAGGCCCAGGGAGTTGGCCCGGAAGATGAAAATGGCCAGGTAGAAGACCGAGGCCAGAAGATAGATGAAGGTGGTGAGGCCCAGGAGCTGCGAGCTGTTCATGGTCGGTCCTTGTCGGTCAACGGCCGCGGTCGGCCAGGGAGGGCGGCAGATCAGGCCTCGTGGTCCGGGTTGGCGGCGGCTGGACCGCCCTGATCCTGGCCACTGAGGTGCGCCACCAGTGTATCAAAATCGCGCTCGAAGCCAATCCGGTTCTTGTTGGCGTTGCCGGCAGCCAGGATCCATGAGCCGTCCCCTTCCGGTCGCACCAGCACCCAGACCCGGCGGTGGGACATGAAGAAGGCGACGTAGATGCCCACCAGCATCAGGATGCAGCCGGTGTAGACATACCAGACCCCCGGATCCTTGGCCACCTGCAGACCGGTGGCAAAGCGCTGCCGGACATACGAGATCTGGTAGCTGCCCTTGGCGGTGGCAAGAAGCCGGGGGCCGCCCTGGCTGAGCCAGAAGGTCTGGGGCTCGCCCTGGCCGTCCGAAAACCAGATCTTGAGGTTGGAGGTGGTAGGGCCTGAGCCGGCGGTGTTGAGAAGCCCCACCACGACCCCCTCCTCGGCCCAGCTCTCCTGCTGGCGGGGCTCCAGGTCCAGGCTCTTCTGGGCACCGGTCCTGGTATTGACCAGCTGCATCCGGTATTCCGGCAGACCCTGGTAGCTGGCCTGGTAGAAGGTCAGTCCACCGTAGTCCAGGGGATCGTTGACCACGATGGACTTGCGCAGCTTCTCCTGGCCGTCTTCGATCACGATGAGGTCCGAGCGGAATTCCTTGGGGGCGCCGGTGGGATAGAGGTCCAGGGTGAACTTGTCCAGGTGCACCTGGAAGCCCAGGGGCACAGCCGCATTGTCGCCGCTGGACTTGAAGACCCGGTCGCTGTAGGCCCCCTCGGCGATGAGCACGCTGGCCTTGTAGCCGAGCAGGGAGCCGATGATGGCCCCCACGAAGATGATGAGGATGCTGCTGTGGACCACGTAGACCCCCAGGCGGGTCATCCGGCCTTTCTGGGCGAAGAACAGCCGTCCGTCCCCGCCCGCGGCTCCTTCCTGCTGGGGCCGCCAGCCGGCAGCGGTCATGGCCTCCTGCACGGCGGCGGCCGTGGCCATGACGCCGGTGCTGCGGCTCTGGCTCCAGTGGTGGGTGGAGCGGGCCAGCTTGGCCTCGTCGGTGTCCAGGTTGTCCTGCACCACCAGCCGCCAGACGTTGGGGATCCGGTCCAGGGAGCAGACGATGAGGTTCATGCTGAACAGGCCCAGGAGGCCGACAAACCACCAGGAGCCGTACATCTGGTCGAACTGCAGGAGCTGAAAGACCCGGGCCAGGCCAGGACCGTACTCACGGACGTAGACTCCGGGCTCCTGACCCTGGGGGATGAGGGTGCCGATCACCGAGGTGACCGCAAGGATGATAAGGAGAAACAGGGCCAGCTTGACCGAGGCAAAGAATGCCCAAACCGGGTTCTTCTCTTTCGTCATGCCAGTGGATTCCATCCGAAGGGTTAAGGGGAGAAGGAGGCTGCGGGCCGAAGGCTGGTCAGGCTTCCGGTGGCGCTGGGGCCAGCCCCCGTGGGGTGGGCGCGCTCAGGGCCAGGACGGTCCCTGGGACATCGCGGCCGGTGGCAGGGCGGCCGGAGACAACGAAGCACACGGCTTGCCGGGACAAGTCGCATCCCACCTAGCAGCGAAGGCTACCATGGGCTGAAAAAGGGTGTCAATAGGCAGACGCCGGGGCAGCGGCGGCCTGTCCGGAGGCGTTTGCGGAAAAAGCTTGCAGCCGGATCGTTGACCGGTTATACAATTCCCCTTTCTCCGCCTTCATTCCGATCATGAGGTGTTGACATGTCGCAAGTCTGCGAGATCTGTGGCAAGGGGCCGGCTACCGGCAACAACGTCAGCCACGCCAACAACAAGACCAACCGCCGCTGGATTCCCAACCTGCAGCGGGTGCGGGTGGCCAAGGACGGGGGGGCGGTGCACATGCGGGTCTGCACCCGCTGCATCCGATCCGGCGCAGTCGTCAAGCCTGCCTGACCCCCCTCCGGTTTCGTCCCCCCTTTTTTCCGCTCCGATCAGGAAAGCCGTTCCGGGCTCACCAAGGTGCGCCTGGAACGGCTCCGGTCTTTGACGCCAGGCGGTCTCCAGCTCGGCTCTATTCCCGGCGGGCCTCCAGGACTCCGTCCAGCTGGCGGAGATGGTCGAGAATCGCCCGCAGCTGGTCCAGATGGGCCACCTCCAGGGCGGCTCGCAGCACGGCCGTGCCGTCCCGGCGGGAGTTGGCGGTCAGATCCAGGATATTGGCGTCATCGGCGCTGATGGTCTGGCTGATCTGGGCCAGCATGCCCTTGCGGTTCTGGGTGAACAAGAGGATCTGGGCCCGGTAGGCGCCATGCCGCTGGCCCGGCCAGCGCACGCCGATGCGGCGGGCCGGCTCGCTGGCCAGATAGTTCGGGCAGGTGGGCTTGTGCACCGACACCCCGCGGCCGGTGGTGATGAAGCCCATGATGGCGTCCCCGGGCAGGGGCGTGCAGCAGCGGCTGATCTTCACCGGCATGTCCGCAATGCCATCGACGATCACCACCTCGCCGGTGTCGGCCCGGCTGGGGACGCCCTTGACGGGCATCTCCGCCTCCTCCTGGCGCTCCTTGCGCACCTCTGGCGGGACCAGGAGGTCGAGGATGCTGGCCACCGGCACCTTGCCCGCCGCCACGGCCCGGAAGAGGTTTTCCGGCGTGGCCTGCCCCAGCTCTTCCCGGATCATGTCCAGGTGACCGGTCTCCCGGAGCCGCTTGAGGCTCTGGCCGACCCGCCGCAGCTCCCGCTCCAGGATCTCCCGGCCCTGGTCGAGAAGACGCTCCTGCTCTTCAGCGTTGAGCCACTGGCGGATCCGAGCCCGGGCGCGGCCGGTCTTGATGAAGGCCAGCCAGTCCCGGCTCGGCTTCTGGTGGGGCGAGGTGAGGATCTCCACCCGGTCGCCGTTCTGGAGCTGGTAGCGGAGCGGCACGATACGGCCGTTCACCTTGGCACCGGTGCAGCGATGGCCCACCTCGGTATGGATGCTGTAGGCGAAGTCGATGGGTGTGCTGCCGGCCGGCAGCTCCTTGACCTCGCCGTTGGGGGTGATGACGTAGACCTCGTAGGTGTACAGCTCCTGGCGGGTGGAGTCCAGAACCTCCCGGGGGTCCGCCAGATCCTGCTGGATCTGGACCATCTGCTTGAGCCAGCGCACCACGTTGGCATCCTGGCTGCTGATGGCCTTCTTTTCCTTGTACGCCCAGTGGGCGGCGATCCCCTCCCGGGCCACCTGATCCATCTCCTCGGTGCGGATCTGGATCTCCATGAACTCGCCCCGGGGGCCGATCACCGAGGTGTGCAGAGAGCGGTAGCCGTTGGCCTTGGGCTTGCTGATGAAGTCCTTGAAGCGGGCCGGCACCATGGGCCACAGGGAGTGCACCATGCCCAGGGCGGCGTAGCATGCCTCCACCGTCGGAAAGATGATCCGGAAGGCCACCTTGTCGTAGACCTTCTCCAGAGGGATCTTCTGGACCTGGAGCTTGCGGTAGATGCTGTAGAGGTGCTTGGGCCGGCCCAGGAGCCGGAAGCCTTCCAGCTGGTGCTCCCGGAGCTTGGCATCCAGAAGGGCGAGGATCTCCTGGACGAAGATCTCCCGGTCGTGGCTGGCGCTTTCCACCCGGGCGGCCAGATCCGCATAGGCCTCCGGATGGAGGTGCCGGAAGGCCAGATCCTCCAGATCCCGCTTCACCCAGTCGATGCCCAGCCGGTAGGCGAGGGGGGCAAAAAGGTCCAGGGTTTCCCGGGCGATCTCCGGGCGGACCTCCGCCGGGTAGGCATCCAGGGTGCGCATGACATGGAGGTGGTCGGCCAGACGGATGAGGAGCACCCGGATGTCCTGGGACATGGCCACGAACATCTTGCGCACCGTCTCGGCCTGATGCTCGAGACGGTTGAAGACAGCGGTCTCCGGCATCCTGGGCAGTCCGGCCAGGAGCTGGGCCGCCTCAGGCCCCACCGCCTCCCGGGCCTCGGCCAACAGCTCCGGCCGCCGCTCCAGGAGATCATGCAAGAGGCCCGCCGCCACCGAGGCAACGTCGAGCTTCATGGCCACCAGGACCTTGGAGACCGCCAGCCCGTGATCAAGGCTGGATTCTGCGGCCAGGGGCCCCGGAATCGGCGGCAGGCGGCTGGCCCAATCCAGGGCCTGGGCGAGGGGCGTGGGGTCGGCCTGGGGGTGGTACTCCCGGAGGCGGGTGACGAGGGTGTCCAGGGCCGGCGCGGTCATTGCCGATGGCAAGGCAGGGGCACCTGGGCGGCGGCTCCCATCCGCTCCCGGACCAGGGTGGCGAGGAGGGCGGCCGCCTCGGGCAAGGGACACTCCCAGTTGGCACCGTCTGCCCGGGAGCGGATCTCCACCAGACCGTCCTTCAGGAAGCGTTTGCCCACCGCCATCCGGAAGGGCAGGCCCAGGAGGTCGGCGTCCTTGAATTTGAAGCCCGGCCGCTCGTTGCGGTCGTCGTACAACGCCTCGATGCCTGCGGCTTCGAGCTGGGCGTAGAGCTCTTCGCAAGCCGCTGCGGCCGGCTGCTGCTCCGGCGCCAGGTTGAGGAGGGCCACCTGCAGGGGCGCGATGGGGGCCGGAAAGATGATGCCGTTGGGGTCGTGGTTCTGCTCGATGGCCGCGGCGACCGTCCGGCCGATGCCGATGCCGTAGCAGCCCATGATGAACGGCCGCTCCTGGCCGTCCTGATCCAGGAAGCGGGCGGCCATGGCCTCGCTGTACCGGGTGCCCAGCATGAAGATGTGGCCCACCTCGATGCCGCGGGTGATGGCCAGCGGCCCCTGGCAGCTGGGGCAGCGATCGGCGGCGGTCACCGCCCGCAGGTCCGCCACCGCCTGGGGCGCAAAATCCCGGCCCGGGTTGACGCCGGTGAGGTGGCAGTCCTTCTCGTTGCCGCCGGTGACCGCATTGGCCACCGCCATGGCCGCCTCGTCAGCCACCAGCCGGAGCGACAGGCCCACCGGTCCCAGAAAGCCGCAGGGGGCGCCGGTGTGGCGGCTTACCGCCGCGTCATCGGCCAGGGTCACCTCGACCGCGCCCAGAAGGTTGGCCAGCTTCACCGGCTGCACCTCGTGGTCACCCCGCACCAGCACCGCCACCGGCTGGCCGTCCGCCAGGTAGACCATGGTCTTCAAGAGGCGGGCCGGCGGAATGCCCAGGAACTGACACACCTCGGCCACCGTGCGCTGGTCCGGGGTGGCCACCCGGGTGAGGATGGCAGGGGCCTCGCCGGCGCCCACCAACTCGCCGGGCGCCGATCGGGCCTTCTCCAGGTTGGCGGCGTAGGAGCAGGCCGTGCAGATGGCCAGGGTGTCCTCGCCGGTATCGGCCAGGACCATGAACTCGTGGGAAAAGGAGCCGCCGATGGTGCCGGTGTCGGCCTCCACGGCCCGGAAGCGTAGGCCGCACCGGGAGAAGATGCGGTGATACGCCTCGTGCATCCGCCAGTAGGTGGCAACGGCGCCCTCCTCGGTGGCGTCGAAGGAGTAGCCGTCCTTCATGATGAACTCCCGGCCCCGCATCAGCCCAAAGCGGGGGCGGATCTCATCCCGGAACTTGGTCTGGATCTGGTAGAGGTTGAGGGGCAGGCTCCGGTAGGAGCGGGCCTCCCGGCTCACCAGATCGGTGATCACCTCCTCGTGGGTAGGGCCCAGGCAGGCCTCCCGGTCGTGGCGATCCTTGAGGCGCAGCAGCTCCCGGCCGTATTTCTCCCAGCGGCCGGAGACCTTCCAGAGGTCAGCGGGCTGGACCATGGGCAGGAGGACCTCCTGGGCGCCGGCCCGGCCCATCTCCTGGCGGACGATGGCCTCCACCTTGCGGATGGCCGCCAGGCCCAGGGGCAGGTAGGAGTAGATGCCGGCGGTGAGCTTGCGGATGAGGCCGGCCCGCAGCATCAGCTGGTGGCTGGCCACCTCGGCGTCGGCCGGGGTCTCTTTCAGGGTCGGGATGAGGGCTTGGGTGGCTCGCATGATGCCTGTTCAGCTCTTGGGGGTTGAATCCTTGTCGGTTGCGGCCGCCTTGGCCGCCTGGTGCTCGCTTTCGATCCGGTCCAGCTCGGCCAGCAGGGTGGGCAGGAGCGCCTCCTCGGACAGCTTTTTGATCCGTTCGCCGTGGGCGAACAGGAGGCCAACCCCCTTGCCGCCGGCGACGCCGATGTCCGCCTCCCGGGCCTCGCCGGGCCCGTTGACCACGCAGCCCATCACCGCCACCCGCACCGGCGCTTCCATGGTCTGGATCCGGCTTTCCACCTCCCCGGCCAGCCGGAAGAGATCGATCTCACAACGGCCGCAGGTGGGGCAAGAGATGAGCTCCGGCCCGCGGCTGCGGATCCGGAGGCTGCGCAAGAGCTCCCAGCCCACCCGCACCTCGTCAACCGGATCCCGGGTGAGCGAGATGCGGAAGGTGTCGCCGATGCCCTCGGCCAGGAGGATGCCCAGGGCCACCGCCGACTTCACAGTGCCGGCGATGAGGCCGCCGGCCTCGGTGACCCCCAGGTGCAACGGGTGGTCGGTCCGGTCGGCGAGCAGCCGGTACGCCGCCACCGTGGTCATGGGGTCCGAGCTCTTGATGGAGATCTTGATGTCCGAAAAGCGCATCGCCTCCAGGAGGCGGATGTTGGCCAGGGCGCTCTCCACCAGGGCGGCGGCGCCGGGATGGCCGTGGCGGGCCAGGATCTCCTTGTCCAGGGAGCCGGCGTTGACCCCCACCCGGATCGGCACCTGGTGCTGGCGGGCGGCGTCCACCACCCGCTGGAGCTTGTCGCGCCCCCCCAGATTGCCGGGGTTGATGCGGATGGCCTGGGCGCCGTGCTCCATGCTCGCCACCGCCAACCGGGCGTCGAAATGGATGTCAGCGATCAAAGGGATGGGGATCTGGGCGCGGATAGCGGCGATGGCCCGGGCTGCCTCCAGGTCCGGCACCGCCACCCGGATGATCTCGCAACCGGCCCGGGCCAGGGTTTGAATCTGGGCCACGGTCCGCGTGACGTCCCGGGTGTCGGTGTTGGTCATGGACTGGACGGCGATGGGGGCATCACCCCCGATGGGGATCTGACCGATCCGGATCTGCCGGGTCTTGCGCCGAAGCGGAGTCATGGACATCTGGTCGCAGGTCAGGGGGCGGGCAAAGAGGGGTCCTGTCAAGATGGGGTTGCACTATACCGTCTCGCCCCGGATTGCGCACCCCCTCTTTTCCGGCCGGAGCGCGGCGCGACTAGTCCTTGACCGTGGCCGTGCCCGTTGGCTATGGTAGCGCAGGTGCGGTGTGGCGCTTCTGCTTCTGGACCACCTTTTTGGGAGGGAAGATCATGGGCATGCAGGATGCGATCCTCAAGGCGGTGCGCTGGGATACCCCATGGGTGAGTGGAGATGCCAGCCTCAGACAGGTGATCGCCAAGCTGGTCGACAGCCAGGGGTCATCGCTGGTGGTCAAGGAGGGGGACGTGGTCGCGGGCATCATCACGGACATGGACATCATGACCAGGCTGGCCGAGGGCGCCGACCTCGACAGCACCAGGGCGGCCAGCTTCATGACCGCCTGCGCGCTCATCGGCACCGGCAAGGTGAAAAGCCCCTGTGTCCAGCTGGACGAGGCGCAGACCGTGATGAACGCCCTCGGGGTGATGGCCACGGCCGGGGTCCACAACCTGATGGTGTCCGGCGCTGCCGGCCGGGTGGGCACGGTATCGGTGCGCGACCTCCTGCGGCTGGTCATCGCCTAGAAACGGCTGGCCGCATTCCCGGCGTCCTGGACCATGAAGCTCCTCCTGAGCCTGATCGGGCTGGTCCTGGTGCTGGAAGGCCTGCCCTGGGCAGCCTTTCCCGCGGCGATGCAGGGCTGGATGCGGCAGTTGGCCGAGGCGTCGCCGGTTGTGGTGCGGCTGGTCGGCCTGGCAGCGCTGGTGCTGGGGCTTTCCCTGTGCTACCTGGCCCAGCGCTCCGGCCTTGTTCCCTGATGGGCCGGACCCCGCTGCCGGAGCCGGAGCCGCTCCGCTACGACCTCGATGCCTACGACTATCCCCTGCCCGAGGAGGCGATTGCCCAGGCCCCGGCCCGGGAGCGGGACGCCTCCCGCCTCCTGGTGCTGCACTGCCGGGAGAATCGCACAGAGCAGCTGGTCTTCCGGCAGATAGTCGAGCGGCTGGCGCCCGGCGATCTGGTGGTGGTCAACGACACCCGGGTGTTCCCGGCCCGCCTGCTGGCCGTTACGCCCAGCGGGGGCCGCCGGGAGGTGCTGCTGCTGGGCTATCCCGCGGCACCACCACCGGCGGCGGGCGGCTGGCAGAGTACGGTGGCGCTGGCCCTGGTCCGGGGACGGCGCGGCAGCAAGCCCCAGCCGCTGAGCCTCGGTCCGGATCTGGAGGTGGTGCTGCCGGCTGCCGCCCAGAAGGGGCCGGAGGTCCAGGTGGAGCTGCGCTATCGGGGCGTTCTCGACGAACTGCTGGCCCGTTACGGGCAGATGCCGTTGCCGCCCTACATCCGCCGCAACGGGCCTGAGCAGGAAGAGGACCGGGAGCGCTACCAGACCGTCTACGCCGGCAGCCCGGGCGCGGTGGCCGCACCGACCGCCGGCCTGCATTTCAGCCCCGGGCTTCTGGCCGCCATCCGGGCCCGGGGGGTGGGCATCGCCTCCATCACCCTCCATGTCGGCTACGGCACCTTCCAGCCGGTCCGGGTGCCGGACATCCGCCAGCACGCCATCCACGCCGAGCTGGTGTCCGTCACGGCAGACACCGCGCAGGCGGTGAATGCCACCCGCAGCGCTGGCGGCCGGCTGTTCGTGGTCGGCACCACCACCGCCCGGGCCCTGGAGTTTGCCGCTGGCGCCGATGGTCGCCTCCGCCCGTGCCAGGACTGGTGCCGCCTCTACATCTATCCTGGCTATCGCTTCCGGGTAGTGGAGAATCTCATCACCAACTTCCACCTGCCCCGGTCCTCTCTGCTGTTCCTGGTCTCGGCCCTGGCCGGCCGGGAACGGATCCTGGCCGCCTACCAGGAGGCTCTGGCCGCAGGCTGGCGCTTCTTCAGCTACGGGGACGCCATGCTGATCATGCGCTGACGGCCGGGCAGGGCCGAGAAAAGGCGACGGCCGCCGTCACCAGGCTGGCGACGACGGCCGGAGGCACGACTTCAAAAGGCGGATCAGCTGGCGGTGCTGGCCGCGGCGGTCTTGCCGCTGTCAGCGGCGGGCTTGGAGACCGCGCCCTCGCTGGCCTTGCCGCTGGCGGTCTTTCCCTTGCCGTTGCCATTGCCGTTCCCCTTGCTGGCATAACCGTCGGCATACCAGCCGCCGCCCTTGAGCACGAAGGAGCTGGCCGAAACCAGCTTGCGCAGCGAGCCGGCGCAGGACGGGCAGGTGGCCAGCGGCGGATCCGCCATGGTCTGGAAGGCCTCAATGACATGGTCGCAGCTGTCGCATTGGTACTCGTAGATGGGCATGGGTACGTCTCCTCGCAAAGGGTCCAGCCACGGCTCCTCGATCAGGAGCACAGAAAGATTGTTCCGCCGGCAAAAGGCCTTGCCAAGGGGGGGCGAAAGCCGGCCATAATGTAATGAACGGGCCAGGCCCTGTCAATGGCCCGGCCGGCGTCCAACGTGGTCGTTCCTGGAGCTGTGCTGCACCATGCATCCCCCCGTCGACATCGGTCACGACAGCGCCTTCGATATCCTGCAGCTGGTCAAGCAGGGGATCGTTCTCACCGATGAAGCGGGCGTTATCCTGTTCTGCAACCGCCATATCGAGGCCATGTTCGGCTACAAGCAGGAGCGCACGCCAGGCAGCCCCTTTGGCCTCTTCTTCATGGATGAGGACGTGGAGATCCTCTGCCGCAACGTCTTCAAGATGATCGAGACTGACGGCGAGTTCTCCGGTGAGGTGCTGTTCAAGGATGTCAAAGGCGGGCCGATCTTCTGCTGGCTGACCGGCAGTCTATACCAGCGCGAGGGCGGCCGCTTCTTCATCTTCAGCATCACCAACATCACCGAGTACAAGCGGCTGGAGCGGGAGGTGCTGGAGGAGGGGCGCTTCGCCCGCATGGGCAAGATCTTTGACGAGCTGGCCCACCACATCCGTAATCCGGTGGTGGCCATTGGCGGGCTGGCCCGGGTGCTCCGGCGGCCGGACCTGGACTGTACCCGCGTCCAGCGCTACCTGGAGACCATCGAGCGGGAGACCGGGCGACTGGAGCGGATCGTGGCCCGGATCATGGAGTTCGGCCACGTGGTCGCGCCCCATTTCGCCTGGGAGCGTATCGGCTCCCTGATGCTGGCCTGGGAAGCCCTGGCCCTGGAGACCTTCGCTGGCCGGCCGATCCGCTTCCTGCCCCTGGTGCCGTCGCCGGTGGCGGCCGACACCGGCATTTACACCGACAAGAGGCTCTTGGTCAGGATTCTGATCGTGCTGCTGGAGAATGCCTGTGAGGCCCTGTTCCGTCCCGAGGATACGGTGGCGGTGACGGTGGCAGTGGAAGATGGCCAGATTCTCCTTGCCGTCCGGGACACCGGCATGGGGGTGCCCTTGGCGGACCAGGCCTATGTCTTCGATCCCTTCTTCACCAACAAGCCATCCCACATCGGCCTGGGGCTCACCATTGCGGCCAGCATCGCCCGGGAGCTTGGCGGTGGGCTCACCCTCGCCAGCCAGCCCGGCGACGGCGCCACCTTCACCTTCCGCTGCCCGGTGGAGCGGCGGCGGGCCTTCCGGGTCCGGCCCCTCTAGCCCGTCCTGGTCTCGTGCCATCCGTCATGCAGCAGATTCCCCTTGCCGCCGCAGCACCGGGCATGGTCCTGGCCCGGGCGGTCCTCGTGAGCGGAGACCGGGTGCTGTGCGGCAAGGGCACGCAGCTCACCGAGGCGATCATCGACCGGCTGCGGCATTTGGAGATCGGCTCCATCACGGTGGAGGGCCATCCCCTGGGGGTGGAGGGCGAGAAGACCCTGGAGGAGCAGCTGGCGGATCTGGACGAGCGGTTCAGCCGCGTCCAGGACATCCCGCCGCTCATGTATCTCAAGATGAAGATCCGGGAGCGGCTTATCGCCGCACAAGGTCGATGATGGACCAGGAAGAGAGTGAGGAGCGGCGCCGGTTCCGGCGGCAGCTCAAGGAGCTCAAGAACCTGCCCACCCTGCCGGGTATCGTGGCCAAGCTCACTCGTATGGCCGAGAACCCGGACACCACCACCGACCAGATGGGCCGGGTCATCGCCCAGGACCATATCCTGTCCGCCAAGCTGTTGAAGCTGGTCAACTCGGCCTTCTACGGCTTCCCCCAGCGGATCAGCTCCCTGTCCTCCGCGATCATTCTCCTGGGCTTCAACGTCATCAAGAGCCTCATCATCAGCGCCTCCATCTTCGAGCTCATGGAGCAGCACGATGTGGAGCTCTGGCAGCACTCCCTGGGCTGCGCCGTTGTGGCCAACGAGCTGGCCCGCCGCCTGCAGGTCAGCGATCCGGAGGAGGTGAGCACCGCCGCTCTCCTCCATGACCTGGGCAAGGTGGCCATGAAGCTGGAGCTGCCCGGCCCGTACCAGGAGATCGGCGCGATGGTGCGCCAGCGCCACATCCCTCGGTACCAGGCGGAGCTGGAGTGCCTGGGCCTGCAGCATGCCGAGGCTGGCGGCTGGCTGGCCAGGTTCTGGATGTTTCCGGACCGGCTCGTGGAGCCGATTCTTCTCCACCATGCCCCGGAAGAGGCAAAGATCAACCCGCAGGCCTGCGCCATCGTTCACTTCGGCGACATCCTGGTGCGTGGCCTGGGCTACGGTCACGGCGACGACGTCTGGGTGCCGCCGTTGTCCAAGAAGGCCTGGGATATCCTGCGGTTGAGCCGGGAGGACCTGGACGACCTCCTGGCCGTGGTGGAGGAGAAGCTTTGGGACGTCAAAGGCTTCAGCCTGGAGATCCAGGCGGGGATGGAGGGTCGGCCAGCCGGCGGACCGGCCAATGTCTAGGCTGCTGGTGGCCGGCTCCGGCCTCCTGGACAGCCCGGAGCGCCGGGTGCCCCTGGAGGCGCGCGGCTACCGTATCCAGGTGGCGGCCAGCCGGGCCAAGGCCATCGCGGTCATCCTGGAGGACCCGCCGGATCTTCTGGTCGCCGAGAGGGGGTTCGACGGTGGGGCGGATCGGGAGCTGATCCGGGCCGTCAAGGCCTCGATCCAGAAGGCCAACATCCCGGTCCTTCTGGTTCTCTCCGCGGAGGAGGTCATCCGGGGCCTGGACTGGAAGGCCTATCCAGTGGACGATTTTCTCACCACGCCCTTCGGCACGGAGGAGCTTCTGGCCCGCCTCTCCCTGGCCGAGGCCCGCCTGCTCCGGGTGTTCGACAACAACCCGTTGAGCAAGCTGCCGGGCAACACCTCCATCCTCCGGGCCATCCAGACCAGTCTGGAGAAGGAGACCCCGGCTGCCATCTGCTACGTGGATATCGACAACTTCAAGCCCTACAATGATCGCTACGGCTTTTCCCAGGGGGATGATGTCATCCTGATGGTGGCCCGGATCGTCGTCAATGTCCTCGATGAGCTGGTACGGGACGACAGCTTCGCCGGCCATATCGGCGGTGACGATTTCGTGCTCATCGTCCCGGAGGGCCGGGTGCGGGTGGTCTGTGAGCGGATTCTCGCCCACTTCGAGGCGGTGAAGACCATGTTCATCGCCCCGGCGGACTTGGCAGCCGGCGGCTTCGTGGGCACCGACCGCCAGGGACGGGAGACCCGCTTCGGGCTGCTGTCCCTGTCCATCGCCGCTGTTACCACCGGCGGTGGGCGCTTCAGCCATTCCGGGGAGGTGGCGGCGGCAGCCGCCGGGCTCAAGCACTACGTCAAGACCCTGGACGGCTCCAATTACGTGGTGGACCGCCGCCGCCAGTAGGGGTGGGCCCCGGTGGCCACCCGGCGCGTCGTGGGTCCGATCAGCCGCCGGTGAGTCGGGCCAGGATGGCCTGGCAGTCCAGGACTGCGCTTTCCTCGGCCAGCACCTGATGGTAGAACGGGCAGGTCAGGCAGCGGTGGTACTTGTCCAGGAAGCTGCCCTGGACCTCCTCGTCGCACAGGGTGCCTTCCAGGGCCCAGCAGGCGCGGCCGCCGTTGGTGCCGCCATGGATCCCGTCCATCCGGGTCTCCGTGGCGGCGGGACAGACCCCGAGATCCATGTTCCGCCAGCCGCCCGGCTGCCGGCCGCATTGCATGACCTCCCAACAATTCTCCTTGGCCATGGCTCACCTCGCAAGGGACTGCCGGACGCCTCCCCCCTCCCGGAACGCTGGCTCAGCCTAGCACAGCCAGCAGGGCGCCACAATCCCCGGCCGCCGGCCAGCGGCGTCAGCCCTCATCCCCGGCGGCCTCCAGCTCACTCACTTTGGCCAGGGCCGTCTCCCAGGCGGTGTACTGGCTCTTGAGCTGGGTCTCCAGCTGCCGATACTCCCGGGTCCAGGCGGCCAGGGCCTCGCTGGACCCCACCTGGCTCGCCGCCATGGCTGCTTCCATTTCAGCCTTGCGCCTTTCCAGGGCCTCGATGGCCTGCTCGGCCGCGGTGGCCTTCTGGCGCCAGGGAGCCAGAAGGCGGTTCCGCTGGTCGAGCCGGCGCACCCGATCCTGGCGCGCCGCCTTGCCGCGGCCCGGGGCCGGTTCCGCGACCGGGGGGGGCGGCGGCGCGATCGTCTGGCCCTCCAGACGGCGGCGGTAGTCGTCCAGATCGCCTTCGAACAGGGTGGCGGTACCGTCTTTGATCTGGAGCACCCGGTTGACGAAGCGGTTCAGGAAGTACCGGTTGTGGGAGACGACGATCACCGTGCCGTCATACTGCACCAGGGCCTCCTGGAGCACCTCCTGGGAGGTCATGTCCAGATGGTTGGTGGGCTCGTCCATGAGGAGAAGATTGGCCGGCGTGGCAATCATCTTGGCCAGGGCCAGCCGGCTCTTCTCGCCGCCGGACAGCACCTGCACCTTCTTGTCCACCTCGTCGCCCCGGAAGAGGAAGGCCCCCAGGAGCGACCGCTGCTCGGTGATGGTCATCTCCCGGCCGGTCTCGGCCAGGGTCTCGAGAGCGGTTCGGCCGGGGTCCAGCTCCTGGGCCTGGTGCTGGCCGAAGAAGGAGGGCACCACTCCGTAGCCCAGGCGAACCCGGCCCTGATCCGGCTTCTCCTGGCCGACAATGAGCCGCATCAGGGTGGACTTGCCCGCCCCGTTCACCCCCACCACCGCCAGCTTGTCCCCCCGTTGCAGGCTGAAGGAGACCTGCCGCAGCACCGCCTTGCCATCGTACGACTTGGCCAGCCCGACCACCTCGACCACCACCCGGCCAGAGGCCATGGACGCGGGGAAGCGGAAGCGGATCGCCTTTTCCGCCTCCTCCAGCTCGATCCGCTCCATCTTCTCCAGCTGCTTCAGCCGGCTTTGCACCTGGCTGGCCTTGGTGGAGGTGGCCCGGAAGCGCTCGACGAAGCGCATGGTCTGCTGGATCCGCTGCTGCTGGTTGGCGTAGGCCGCCTGCAGCACCTCCTGGCGGGTGGCCTTGGCGGCCACATAGGCCGAGTAGTTGCCCCGGTAACGGGTCAGCTTGCCCAGGGAGAGTTCCCAGGTCAGGTTCGTCACCCGATCGAGGAAGGCCCGATCGTGGGACACAATGACCATGGCGCTCTTGGAGGCGGCCAGGAATTCCTCCAGCCAGGTCAGGGATTCCAGATCCAGGTGGTTGGTGGGCTCATCGAGGAGCAGGACTGACGGCTGGGCCAGGAGCAGCTTCGCCAGATGCAGGCGCATCAGCCAGCCGCCGCTGAAGGTGTGGCAGGGCCGGCTGAGGTCGGTTTGCGAGAAGCCCAAGCCCGCCAGGATCTTCTCGATCCGGGAGCCCAGGCGGTAGATGTCTGCCTGGTCCAGGGCGTGCTGCAGCTCGGCCTGGCGGGCCAGCAGGGTCTCGCAGGCGGCATCCACGCTGGTCACTGCGGCCAACTGCTGGTTGATGGCCGAAAGCTCCGCCTCCTGGGCGGCGAGATCGGCGAAGACCGTTTCCGCCTCCTGGTAGAGCGTCCGTCCCGAGGGGGCAAAATCCATCTCCTGGGGCAGATAGGCGACACTGACCCCCCGCGCCCGGGTGATCGCCCGGTTGTCTGCCTCCTGGAGGCCGGCCAGGAGGCGGAGCAGGGTGGACTTGCCGGCGCCGTTCACCCCCACCAGACCGATCCGGTCCTCGGGGTTGATGCGGGCGTCGACCTGAGCGAAAAGGATCTTTTTGCCGTGCTGAACAGTCAGATTCTGGATGAAGATCATGGCAATGTCATGAACAGGGTCGTCCCGGGCGGCGGTGCCCCACGGAGGCCCCCAGGGCGTCGTGCGAGATGGCGCGCATCGGTCCTGGCGCAGGATGGAACTGGAGCCTTGCTTTCCGGATGCCGATGCCGTAAAGTGGCGACGATGTCGGTTGCGGCCTCCCCTGGAAGGGTTTGTCATCCATGGGAGGTCTTCTGTTTGGTGCGCGTCGCCGCTCTTTACACCAGCGGCTGCCGTGCGTAAAGGCCCCCCTGGGTACAGGGGGAGCAGGACAGGGAGAATCGAATCCGATGCAGCGTATCCCCATGTCCCGGGCCGGCCACACCCGGCTCCGGGAGGAGCTGAGCCGTCTGGAGCGGGTGGAGCGACCCGATGTCATCAAGGCCATTGCCGTGGCCCGGGGCCATGGCGATCTGAGCGAGAACGCCGAGTACCATGCGGCCAAGGAGCGGCAGGGCCTCCTGGAAGGCCGGATCATGGAGCTCAAGGACAAGCTGGGCCGGGCGGAGATCATCGACTGCACCACCGTCGACTGCTCCCGGGCCGTGTTCGGTACCCGGGTTACCCTCCTGGATCTTGATTCGGAGGTGGAGGTGACCTATCAGCTCCTGGGCCCCGAGGAGGCGGATGTGAAGAACGGCAGCATCTCGGTGCTGTCGCCCATCGGCCGGGCGATCATCGGCAGGCAGGTGGGCGACGAGGTCACGGTCCAGACGCCGGGGGGCATCCGGCAGTTCGAGCTGCTGGAGATCGGGGCGCCCGAGGAGAGTTGATCCCCGGCCAGGGACAGCGGGCAACAAAAAAAGGGGCCACACGGCCCCTTTTTTTGTTGCCCGCAGGAGACGTTACAGGGTGAGCCAGGACTCGGAGAAGACCGCCTGGCCGGAGAGCACCCGGTAGGTCTTGTAGTGCTCCAAGAGGGAGCCGGACAGGGCCGACGGGTCCGGCTCGCTGCCATCCATCATCCCGTGCACCAGGGCCACCAGCTCCGGCCGCTTGCCGCCGGCGATGGCCATGAGCTCCTGGTCGTAGCTGTTGACGATGGCGGTGGCCAGACCGTACTTCATGAGCATGATGAGGTAGGTCCGGTCCAGGTACTTGCGGAGGTGGTCCGGCACGCCGTTGGAGACGTTGGACAGCCCCACCGTGGACTTGGCGCCCGGCGCGATGTCCTGCAGCATGTTCAGGAACTCCAGGCCGGAGTTGATCTGGTCCGGGCCCAGGGTGATGGGGGTGGCGATGGGGTCGAAGAGGATCTTCTCATTGGCAATGCCGGCGCCATTGAGCGCCATGAGCAGATCCACGGCCATGGCCGCCCGCTCGTTGGAGTCCCGGGGCATGCCGTCCGGCCCCCAGAGCAGGGCGATGACGTTGCAGCCGGCGCTGGCCGCGACCGGAATGAGCTTCTCCATCCGTTCCGGCTGGGCGGAGATGGAGTTCATGATGGCATCGGCCCTGTTGGCCACCACCCCGAAGCCGGCGGCCATGGCATCGGTGTTGGTGGTGTCCAGGCACAAAGGGGTCTGGGTCACAGCCTGCACCGTCTGCACCACCCAGGGCAGAAGCTCGGTGCCGTCCTTCCTGGCAGGGCCGATGTTGAGATCCAGGTAGCTGGCCCCGGCAGCGCTCTCCTCCCGGGCCATCTCCTGGATGGGGCCGGCCTCTCGCGCCTTCATGGCGGTGCCGCTGCGCTTGCCCATGATGTTGATGCTCTCGGCAATGGCGAAAACCGTGCTCATGCTTTGTTCTCCTTCGTCGTGGTGCCGGATGGCGATGGCTCTTCGTCGGTGGCGGGGCTGCCTGTGGTGCCTCCGCGCGGCGGCAGCGGCCCTGTCTTCATGGTCAGGATGGAGTCGCCGTTAGATAGCCTCAATCGGGGGGGGTTGTCAACCAGCAAAACGCGGGGCAGGGGCGGGAGCGACCGATGGCAGGCCTTACAGGAAGATCCGGTAGCTGCATCGAAAGACGGCAGCAAGCTTCCTGGCAGTGGTCTTGCCGATGGGCCTCTTCCCGTGCTCCATTTCCGAGATGTGGCTCTGGGGAATCCCCGTCAACGCCGAAAGCTGTTTCTGTGTAAGTCCTTCTTTATACCTGGAGCCACGCAGGATAGAGCCTGGGAGATTGTCTCGATACTCCGGGAAGGCCTCTCGCCAGGGAACAGTATCCGAGGTATCCTCGATGCCGATCTCTTGCGCCATCTGCCGCAGCCTGGAAATAGCAGCAGCGCTGCCACGGAACTTGGCCTCGATCGCAGGCTCAATACGGAGCTTTTTCGTGTGTTCCAGCATAGACAACCTCCACGAGCCTGGCCTCGTCTTCTTTCTCCTCCCACACGGCAACATATGTCGGCCGCCCCTTCTTGATGTGGCAGTGGTGCTTGCTATTCGACAGGCGGGAGTAGTTGGGCCAATCGCCACGTACGGGACCGTTGCTCTCGATGTCCGCCAGGAGGCGAAGAAGTCGCACCCGAACGGCATCCGGCAGCCTTGCCGCCTGACTCCTGGCCGTCCGTGACAGAGTGACGTTCCAGGCCATGCGCATGGTATTCCGTTTTTTGGGATATGGTCAAGGGTTGGAAAGTGACCTGGATATTCGATAACCGGGTAGCGCGACGAGCCGGTAGGGAGGACATGCAGCCCTTGCAGTGCCGGGACTGGTGGGAGGTGTGCCTCTGTCCGGGAGCGGAGGCTGGTTGGGAAGGGGCGGGAGGT
>JBFMBH010000071.1 GCA_040755095.1 Thermodesulfobacteriota bacterium | reverse complement strand
AGCTCGCGTCCCGGCAAGCCCGGGCCCGGCCCAGACCCGGCAGCCGGCAACGGCAACGGCAACGGCCGAGCTGCTGGCCAGACCGGCGGCAACGGCCGCCCCCGGGACCAGGAGGCTGCCGCCGGTCAAGGTCGCAGCGAGACCGGCGCTGCCGGCGGCTGGACCCTGGACGGCCGCTACCAGGGTCCCTTGCCCCAGCGGGAGCTCTTGTTTGGTCACTTCCTCTATTACTCCGGCGCCATCAGCTGGCGGTCCATGATCCAGGCCCTGGTCTGGCAGCGCATGCAGCGGCCCCGCATCGGCGAGATCGCCCGCCGCCTGGGCTGGCTGTCGGATGGTGATGTCCAGAGCATCTTCCGGCAGCGCCGCATCTTCGAGCGCTTTGGCGGCATCGCCCAGCGGGTCGGCCTTCTCACCGACTTCCAGGTCCGGGTTCTGCTCCTCCACCAGCGCCGACTGCAACGGCGGCTCGGCGACTATTTCGTGGAACAAAGCCTGCTGTCCGAACACGATGTAGAAAGGCTGCACGAGGGGCTGCGGCTGCACAATGCCTCCATGCGCCGGGAGCGTAGCGCCTCGGCCAGCACCCATTAAGCCGGCCCCGACCTTCGTGGTCCCGGCCCAGACCGGGACCAGCGCGGTATCATCTGGCCTGCCTGCCGATCTTCCGCTTGCGGAGCAACCCGAGATCCCTCCAAAACCGTGGTCTACGAAAACCTCATCTTCTTCCTGGTGGTCATCGTCGTCTATTCCACCAAGGTGGCCACCGATCCGCCTCAGGTGACGGCGGCCGCCGCCGCTGGTCTCTTTGCCGCCAAGGCCCTGGCTTTCTGGCTGCTGGCTCACCGGGTCTTCCGGGACGTCCGCCGGGCGGCCGGCTATTTCGCCGCCCAGCAGCGGCTGTCCATCCTGGCGGTGGTCCTCTTCGTGGTGGACATTTACCTTCTGGGCGGCAAATATTTCCTGGCCCATCTGCCCCTGGCCCGCCAGGTGCCCGTGCTCCTGAACCTGGCCGGCATCGCCCTCTACTTCTTCTACCTGGCCATGCTGTGGCTGGCCGCCGGCGGCGGCTACCGGCGGCTTTTCGGCGGCCGCCAGACCCGGATCGGCTTCCTCAAGTCCCAGGTGCGCACCAATTTGCCGGTGGTCCTGCCCTGGCTGATCCTCTCGGGTCTTTTCGACCTGCTGCACCTCACCTCCATCCCCTACCTCAACCGGATCGCCGCCTCGCGCTGGGGTGAGCCCCTGGCGCTCCTGCTCTTCTTCCTGCTCCTGGCCGTGCTGCTGCCTGCCCTGGTCCACCGCCTCTGGGGCTGCACCCCGTTGCCGGACGGTCCCGTGCGCCGGCAGATGGAGGCCTTCTGCCGAGCCCAGAAGCTTCAGGTCGCCGGCATCCTTCTCTGGCCCCTCTTCGAAGGCCAGGCCCTGTCAGCGGCGGTCATGGGCCTCACCGGCCGCTTCCGCTATATCCTCATCACACCGGGCCTCCTGCGGGTGCTCACCCCGGAGGAGCTGGAGGCGGTGCTGGCCCACGAGATCGGCCATGTCAAGCACCGCCACCTGCCGCTCTATCTCGTCTTCTTCATGGGCTTCGGCCTCCTGGCCCATCTGGCCGCGGATCCCCTCACCTATCTGGCGGTGAGCTCGGACCTCTTTCTGGGGCTGTTCCGGATCATCCGGCCCAGCTACGAGAACCTCGATCTTCTGACCAGCGTGCCCCTGTTTCTGGCCCTGGTTCTCTATTTCCGCTATGTGTTCGGCTTTTTTATGCGCAACTTCGAGCGCCAGGCGGATCTGTTTGCCATCAAGGCCACTGGCACCGGCCGGCCCCTGGGCCAGGCCCTGGACCGGATCGCCCTTCTGTCCGGCGACATCCGCGACCTGCCCTCCTGGCACCATTTCGGGATCGGCGAGCGGGTCCGCTTCCTGGAGGCGTGCGAAGATGACCCCCACCGCATCCGCCGCCATGACCGGAAGGTCCGCCACATGCTCCTGGGCTACCTCCTGGTGATGACCGGCCTGAGCGCCCTGGCCTGGCAGATGCCGGTGGACACCCTGGCCCACGAGGCGGACGGCCGATTCGCCGAGGCGGTCGTCACCAGCCGGCTGGAGGCGGACCCCCGGAACGAGACCTGGCCGCGGCTGCTGGGGGATCTGCGGGCGGAGCGGGGCCAGTACGGCCCGGCCCTGGCGGCCTACGAGCAGGCCCTGGCCCTGGCCTCCGACCACCCGGAGACCTTGAACAACCTGGCCTGGCTCCTGGTCACCGCCGAGGATCCGGGGATCCGCGACCCGGCCCGGGGGCTCACCCTGGCCAGGAAGGCCGCCCAGCTGCGGCCCACCGGCTATATCCTGGACACCCTGGCCCATGCCCAGTGGGCCACCGGCGACACCAGGGGGGCACTGGCCACCGAGCGGCAGGCCATCGCGCAGGACCCGGAGAAGCTCGACTACTACCGCCGGCAGATGGAAAGGTTCGTCGCCCCCGCCAAGCTTCCCCCCCTGGACCAGCTGGAGGGCTGGACCCCCTGACCGGGTCCGCGCACCCCTTGCCGGATCCCCCCCGCCCCGACCGGCGCCGCAAGGCGGTGGCCCTGCGCTACGACCGTGCCCAGGAGGACGCCCCCAAGGTGGTGGGCAAGGGCATGGGGGTGGTGGCGGAGCGCATCATCGCCCTGGCCCAGGAGCACGGCATCCCCCTGCACGAGGATCCCGATCTGGTGGAGATCCTCGCCCGCCTCGACCTCAACGAGGAGATCCCCCCTTCCACCTACGTGGTGGTGGCCGAGATTTTGGCCTTCGTGTACCGCACCAACGAGTCGTTTGGCCGATAGCCTTGGGGGCGCCAGTGCACCGGTCCTTTGGGGCCAAGGTGTCATAGGACCCAGAGGACCTATGGGACCTATGGGAGAACCGCGCCCAGGGCCGGTTCGTTCCGGGCTGGGCTAGGCAAGATTTGCCCGTTGCTGGCGCCCTCTGCTTCCCGGCGCGCCCTGCCGGCGCCCTTTGTCCGTGGCACATCCCTTGCAGAAGCCCTGGGCAAAGCCAACCTGGGGGAGATCTGCCATGCGCATCCAGAACCGCCTTGGTCAGGTGGAAACCGTTGAAACCCTGCTCGCCCACGAAAGGCGGATGAATCAGGCCGCCAACAACCTGGCCAACGTCAATACCGCCGGCTTCAAGCGGGACGGCATGACCTTCTGGGAGATGATCTTCCGCAGCCACAGCGGCCGGATGCGGGTGGGCAAGGCCTCCCGGGTGGTCACCGACCATGGCCCCGGCGCCCTGCGCCAGACCGGCAATCCCCTGGACATGGCCATCGACGGCGACGGCTTCTTCCGGATCCAGTCCCCGCGGGGGGTGCGCTACAGCCGCGCCGGCCAGTTCACCCGCAGCGCTGCCGGTGAGCTGGTCACCAGGGACGGCTACCCGGTCCTGGGCGAGGGCGGCCCCATCGCCTTGCCCAACGGCACGGTGGGGGTTGGCCTGGACGGCCGGATCACCGTGGATGGCGTCGAGGTGGACCGGCTGGCGGTGGTGACCTTCCCGGAAATGGCCGCCCTGGAAAAAGACGGCGACAGCCTCTTCCGGGTGAAGGAAGGCGCGCCCGGCGAGGAGGCGGCGGCCGCCCCGGTGGTCCAGCAGGGCTACGTGGAAGAGTCGAACGTCAACATGATCCAGGAAACCACTGGGATGATCGACCTCTTCCGGGCCTTCGAGCTCCAGCAGCGGGTGATCCGCACCATCGACGAGGTGGACGAGCAGGCCATCCAACGGGTCGGCAGCATGACGGTCTGAAGCGGCAGTTGACCATTATTTTGACGCCCGCCGAGCAGCCGCGCCCAGCCCATCCCGCGGGGGGCGCGGGGGGCGCCAGTCCCCCGCCGGGCTCTTCAAGGAGACCACGACCATGATGCGAGCCCTCTATTCCGCGGCCACCGGCATGAACGCCCAGCAGCTGGCCCTGGACGTCACGGCCAACAACCTGGCCAATGTCCAGACCTCGGGCTTCAAGAAGAGCCGGGCCAATTTCGAGGATCTCATCTACCAGAACCTGCGCCGGGCCGGCGCCGAGTCCGCGGCCGGCACCCAGGTGCCGGTGGGCATCCAGGTGGGCCTGGGGGTTCGGCCCACCGCGGTCCAGAAGATGTTCCTGCAGGGCGACTTCATCCAGACCGGCAACGACCTGGACTGGGCGATCGAGGGCCGCGGCTTCTTCCAGATCGTGTCCAACGACGTGGAGTATTACACCCGGGCCGGCGACTTCAAGCTGGACAGCGAGGGCTTCGTGGTCACCTCCAACGGCGACCGCCTGCAGCCGGAGCTCGCGGTGCCCGCCGGCACGGTGTCCCTGTCCATCGACTCCTCGGGCCTGCTCACCGCCAAGGACCAGGCCGGGGCGACCCTGGGCTCGGTGCAGATCACCCTGCATGACTTCATCAACCCGGCCGGCCTGGAGAGCGTGGGCCGCAACCTCTTCCGGGTCACCGACGCCTCCGGCGATCCTGTGGAGGCCATTCCCGGCACGGAGGGGGTGGGCACCATCGCCCAGCGCTTCCTGGAGCTGTCCAACGTCGACGTGGTTGAGGAGACGGTGAATCTTATCACCCTGCAGCGGGCCTTCGAGATCAACTCCACCTCCATCCAGACCGCCGACCAGATGCTGCAGGTGGTGACCAACCTCAAAGGGTAAGGCCTGAGCCTCGATGTCATGGGAGCTGTGGGAGTCACAGGAGCTATGGGACGGGTGACGCAACCGGAAGGGCGTGGCTGGGTAGGGCGCGGGCTGCAAGGCACCCTGATGATCCTGGCCCTGGTGGTTGGTATGGCTGGCGCCGGCCTTGCCACCGAGCCGGTGCTGCTGGGCGACACCGAGCTGTCGGCCCTCTTTCTGGAGCTGGCCGGCGCCGGAGCCCCCTGGCCGGCGAAGCGAGTTGTCCTGCGCTCCTTTGCGGCCAGCCCGCCGGAGGTCCGCCTGCCGGCCGGGCCCTACGAGACCCGCCTGCTCAACCAGGCCCATCCCGAGCATCTGGGCGCCAAGACCTTGCATGTTCTCTTCCTCCAGGACGGCGAGGAGAAGGCCCGGGCACGCCTGACCGGCGACCTGGATCTTCTGGCCGAGGTGGTGGTGGCCCGCCGGGACCTGCCCCGGGACACGGTGCTGGCCGCCGGCGACATCACCGTCGCCACCCGGCCATCGGCCGCCGCCGGCGCAGCGGCGCTGGAGCCGGCGGCGGTGGTCGGCCTGCGCCTTGGCCGCGCCTTGCGCCAGGGCGAGGTGGTGCCCGCCGACAGTCTGGACAAGCCCCCCCTGGTGGCCCGGGGGGATCGGGTAACCATCGTCGCTGCCAGCGGCGGTATCGTGGTGAAGGCCACCGGCGAGGTGCGGGAGGCGGGTGCGGCCGGCGATCGGGTGCGGGTGCAGAACCTCGGCAGCCGCCGGGAGATCCTGGCCGAGGTGGTGGACAGCCGCACGGTACGGAGCGCCCTGTGACAACCCAGTGCCCCCAAGGAGATCGGTCCATGCGCCTCCTCGTCTTCGCCGGTGTTTTGACGCTCTTCCTGTCCGGATGCGCCAGCCCAGGAGGGCCGGCGGTGTCCGGTCCGCCGCTGCCGGAGCGGCTGGCCCTGCCGGAGCCGCCGCCCGAGACGCCGCCCCGCCAGGAGGGCACCATCTACAGCGCCCGCACCGGTGTCGATCTCTACCGGGACAGCCGGGCCAGCCGGGTGGGCGACATCCTGCTGGTGAAGATCGTCGAGACCTCCACGGCCCAGAAGAAGGCCGAGACCAAGACCGAGCGCAGCTCCACCGTCACCGGCCAGCTGACCAGCCTGTTCGGCTTCGAGCAGGCGCTGGAGGACAAGAACCCCCGCTTCTCGGCCGCCACCGCCCTGTCTGCCGGGCTGACCAACGACTTCGACGGCAAGGGTGAGACCACCCGGGACTCCAAGGTCACGGCCACCATCTCGGCCCGGGTGGTGGAGACCACCATGGAGGGCAACCTGGTCATCCGCGGCTACCGGGAGATCCAGGTCAACAACGAGACCCAGTTCCTGATCCTGACCGGCGTCGTCCGGCCGGCGGACATCGGGGTGGACAACTCCATCCCGTCCACCCATGTGGCCGACGCCCGCATCGAATACACCGGCCGCGGGGTGGTCGGGGACAAGCAGCGTCCAGGCTGGCTGGCCCGCACCCTGGATGTGATCTGGCCGTTCTAGCGCCCAGTCGGGAGGCCTGTTATGCACCGAATCCTTCCGGTCTTCGTTCTTCTGGCCCTCTTGCCGGCCGCGGCCGGGGCGGCCCGGCTCAAGGACCTGGCCATGACCAAAGGGGTGCGGGACAACCAGCTGGTGGGCTACGGCCTGGTGGTGGGCCTCAACGGCACCGGCGACGGCAGCAAGGCCGCCTTCACCACCCAGGGCCTGGCCAACATGATGGAGCAACTGGGGGTGCACGTCCGGCCCCAGGATCTCAAGGTCAAGAACGTGGCCGGGGTGATGATCACCGCCAAGCTGCCGCCCTTCGTCAAGGTGGGGCAGACCGTGGACGTCCTGGTCTCCTCCCTGGGGGATGCCACCAGCCTCCAGGGCGGCACCCTGCTCGCCACCACCATGAAGGGCCTGGATGGCCAGGTCTATGCCGTGGCCCAGGGTCCCCTGGCGGTGGGCGGCTTTGCGGTGGGCGGTGGTGGCGGCGCCGCGGTGCAGAAGAACCACCCCACCGTGGCCCGGATTCCCGGCGGCGCCACTGTGGAGCGGGAGGTGCCCCTGGCCCTGGCGGGACGCAGCGAGCTGGTGCTGAGCCTGGCCAGTCCGGACTTCACCACCATGAGCCGGGCGGTGCAGGCGGTCAACCGCCAGCTTGCCGGCGACTTCGCCCGGGCCGAGGACGGCGCCACCCTGCGCATCCGCGTGCCGGAGGCCTATGCGGGCGATATCGTCGGCCTGCTGGCCGCGGTGGAGAGCGTGGAGGTGGTGCCGGACATGCCGGCCCGGGTGGTGCTGGACGAGCGCACCGGCACCGTGGTCATGGGCGAGAACGTGCGCATCGGCCGGGTGGCGGTCTCCCACGGCAACCTGAGCCTGGAGATCCGCACCGGCGCCCAGGTCTCCCAGCCGGCCCCGCTGGGCGCCGGCGAGACGGTGGTGGTGCCGGCCACCGATATCGCTGTGGCCGAGGAGCCGGACCGTCTGGTGGTCCTGGACGGCGGCCCCACCATCACCGAGGTGGTGCGGGCCTTGAACGCTGTGGGCGTCAACCCCCGGGACCTCATCGCCATCTTCCATGCCATCAAGGCGGCCGGTGCCCTGCAGGCCGACCTGTCCATCATCTAGCCATGCCCAAGCCCGCTGCCCTGCCCCCGACATTCAAGGCCGCGCCCCTTTCGACCGATGGAAGAAACAGGGCCCGGCTCGCCCAGGCGACCTCGGAGTTCGAGGGCCTCATCCTGGAGAAGCTCCTCAACCAGATGCGGCGAACCGTGCCCAAGGATGGCCTCTTCTCCGGCGGCTTTGCCGAGGACGTCTACCGGCAGATGCTGGACCGGGAGATGGCCCAGCGCCTGGCCGAGGAGCCGGGCATCGGCATCGGCCGCCTGCTGTTTGACCAGCTGTCCCGCCGCCTTCCTCCCCAAGACGAGTGAGCCCTGTCATGGACCGCCCCTTTACGCCCTCGCCCAACGCCACCCGCCCCCTGCCGGCCAGGCTTTTTGATCTCCTCGACCAGGAGGAGGCCCAGTACCGGCGGCTCCTGGAGATCCTCCAGGCCGAGCAGACCGCTCTTCTGGCCATGAGCATGGAGGGGGTCATCAAAACCAGCAAGCAGAAGGAAAGCCAGCTCTTGAAGATCCGGCTCCTGGATGACTCCCTGCAGGAGCTGGCCCGGGGCCTGGCCCGGCCGGGGCAGGATGGGCCCGTCACCCTGTCTGGCCTGGCGGCCGCGGCCGGCGGTGACGAGGGCGACCGCCTCCGCCGCCATCGCCGGGCCCTTCTCGCGGCCAAGGACGAGATCGTCCAGCAAAACGGGCTCAACAAGCGGTTCATCGAGGACACCCTGGGCTATCTGGGGGATGCCATCGCCATCCTCACCACCCCGGCGGCACCGCCCTCGGTCTATGGCCAGCGGGGCCGGGTGCGCACCGCGGCCCAGACCCCGACCCGCATCAGCCGGGAGGTCTGACCCTTATGCCTGGCATCAGCTCGGTCTTCACCATCGCCAAGGAGGCCTTGCTCGCCTACCAGATGTCCATGCAGGTGACCTCCCACAACGTCGCCTCCGCGGACACCCCGGGCTTTTCCCGCCAGCAGCTGACGCTGGCGCCCAACATCCCGGTCCTCACCGGCGCCGGCGTCATGGGCAACGGCGTCCGGCCGGAGACGGTGAAGCGCCAGTACGACCAGTTCATGGTCCAGCGCCTGACCCGGCAGCAGGCGAGCCTGGGCAACCTCACCGCCCAGCAGGAGACGATGCGGGTGGTGGAGACGGTCTTCAACGAGGCGCCGGGCCTGACCTTGAACGACCTCATGAGCCGCTTCTGGCAGAGCTGGCAGGACCTGGCCAACAACCCGGAGCTGAACGCCACCCGGGAGAGCACCCGCCAGCAGGCCCAGATGATCATCGACCACTTCCGGAGCATCGCCACCGAGGTCACCCGGGTGCGCGGCGACCTGGCGGTGAAGATCGAGGCCGGCGTCGATCGGGTCAACACCCTGTCTGCCCAGATCGCCGAGCTGAACGTCCAGATCACCTCCTCCGAGACCCCCACCCACAAGGCCAATGACCTCCGGGACGTGCGGGACGAGCGCCTCCGGGAGCTGGCCGACTACCTGGACATCACCCATTTCGAGACCGGCACCGGCGCGGTGACCGTGATGCTGACCGACGGCCACCCGCTGGTGGACAAGAACGCCTCCTGGACCCTGGACTTCGAAGACGACCAGCTGCAGTGGATCAGCGGCACCCGGATCGGCCAGAAGACCATGACCGCGGTGGGCAGTGGCCAGGAGCTGGGCGGCCGGATCGGCGGCTGGCTGGAACAGAACCAGCAGCTGACAGAGAACGAGCCCACGAACTACCTGGGCCGGGTCAACGCCCTGGCCAACGCCATGATCCGGGAGGTGAACCGCCAGCACAGCCAGGGGGTAGGGCTGGTCTCCTTTGCCAGCGCGGTCACGGGCAGCGAAACGGCCCGGGACACCACCCGGCTGACCGCCCTTCTGGACGCCAACGAGGCCACGACGACCATTGCCGCCGGCACCATGCTGGTGAACGGCAAGGAGCTGGGCCGGATCAGCGGCGGCGTGGCGGTGCAGGGCCTGGCCATGGCCAAGGCCGCCAACACCGCCACTGCGGTCAACGACGCCCTGGCCGGGGTGCGGGCCCGGCTCACCACCCTGGTGGCCGGCGATGCTACGACCACCGGCCTGGCCAGTGGCGAGACGGTCTCCTTTTCGGTCAACGACGTCGCGGTGAGCTATGCCTACACCGGCCCTCTGGATCCGGAAGACCCGGCGGTGACCGCGCAAGGGGTGGTGGCTGCGGCCAACGCCGCCTTTCTGGCTGCCGGCCTGACCGTGGAGGCGGTGCTGGGGGATGGCACCAACGGCGGCGCCATCAATGCCATCGTCTTCCAGAACACCAACCAGGGGGACGAGTCGGCGATCGTGGTCGCCGACGCGGACAACGCCGATCCGGCCGAGGCCAAGCTGGGCCTGCACAACGGCACCTACCAGGCGGACGCCAGCCACAACACCGGCGAGATCACCCTGTTCGCCAACGGCACCTTCACCCTGCAGGCGGGCATCGACGACACCATCCTGGACCAGCTGGGCATGGGCGGCGGCTCGGTGGGGGCCGACGACTTCCCGGACGACGGCCGCCTCACCTACACCTCGGAGCAGGGGGAGGTGGGCGCCGCCCTGGAGGGCCTGTCCTTCCGGGACGAGCTGGACACCGACAACGGCACCTTCGACCTGTGGCTGTACAACAGCGACGGCACCCGGGCCCTGCCCCAGCCCATCACCGTCTCCATCACCCGGGCCTATGACCTCTATGACGTGGCCGACGCGATCAACACCGCGGTCACCGCTGCCAATGCCGTCTCCACCACCGGCAGCCGCTGGCTGGAGGCCCGGGTGGACAACAACCGCCTGGTGCTCACTCCGGACAGCAGCCACCAGTTCGCCTTTGCCAACGACTCGGCCGGCGTCCTTTTGGCCACCGGCATCAACACCTTTTTTGCCGGCGATTCCGCCTCGGCCATCGCCCTCAACGACGTGGTGGCAACCGATCTCACCCTGATCGCCGCCGGCATGGTGGACGCCATGGGGGATTTCTTTGCCGGCGACAACACGAATGCCCTGGCCATCGCCGGCCTCCAGCAGCAGGAGGCCATCGCCTTCACCGGCAACAGCCCGGACTCCTTCGACGGCTTCTACAACACCCTGGTCTCGGACGTGGGCAACAGCACCCGGGCCCTGGACCGCAACACCGAATTCTCCCAGCAGGTGAGCATCCAGCTCAAAGAGCTGCGGGACTCGGTGGCCGGGGTCTCCATGGACGAGGAGATGGCGAACCTCATCCGCTACCAGCACGCCTATTCGGCGGCCGCCAAGTTCATCACCGCGGCGGACGAGATGCTCCAGACCCTTCTCGCTTCGGTCCAGTAAGGGAGGACCGCCATGCGCACCACGGTCAACACCATCCACACCACGGTTCTCAACAACCTCGAGCAGGTCACCTCCCGTCTCGACCGGATCAACAAGCAGATCTCCTCCGGCAGCCAGTTGAGCAAGCCGTCCGACGATCCCGTCAACCTGGTGGGGGCCCTGGGCCTCCGGACCAGCCTGTCCTCCATCAAGCAATATGTGCGCAACCTGGATCACGGCGAGTCCTGGATCACCACCTCAGAGGGCAGCCTCACCCAGATGAAGGAGCTCCTGCTGCGCTCCAAGAACCTGGCCATCCAGGCGGTGAACGCCTCCATGAACAGCGCCAACCGCCTGAGCACCGCCGACGAGGTCCGGGGCATCCTGGACCAGGTGGTGACCCTGGCCAACACCCAGCTCAACGGCCGCTACCTCTTCGGCGGCTTCCGCACCACCGGCTACACCACCGCCGAGCCGACGCCCTTCATGCGCGATCGGGCGAATGGCTACCGGGTCAATGGCCAGACCCTGGCCAGCCTGGACAGCGCCCTTTCCGGCCAGGTGGCCGGTGGCCGCATCCTGGCCGCCGGCGATCTTGTGGTCAACGGCGCCGACGTCGTCACCCTGCTGGGCCAGCCGGCGCCGGTGAGCGGTGTGGTGGGCAACGGCGCCAGCCTGGCCGCCGGGGATCTTCTCATCAACAACGTCGATGTCGGCGTCGTGGACCTGGTCAGCTTCGGCCTCAGCCAGGGCCTCAACATGGGAGGCGCCGCCGAGCTGCGGGACCGGATCAATGCCGCGGCGACCGGAGTCACGGCCAGCCTCACCACCCTCACGGCAGGGGGCGCCGCCCTTGGCGACGGCACCCAGACCCGGGTGACCTTCGACCTCAACGGCGTCACGGTGACCGTCGACACCGATGGCTCCTCCAACGCCCAGGTGGCCCAGGATACCGTGGACGCCGTGAACGCGGTCCGGGACCAGACCGGGGTCAGCGCCCTGGTGGGCAACGGCACCAACGGCGGGGTGGCCGGCAGCGTAGTCCTGGTCAACAACGCCCGGGGCGACGAGGGGGCCATCACCATCAGCGGCTACACCGTCCTGGCCGGCACCTCCTTGACCGGCCTTGGCAACCTCAGCCAGGCTGCCGACAGCACCCACAACGACGGCCGCACCACCATGACCGCGGCCAGCGACTTTGCCATCGCCACCAGCGCGGTGGACGACACGGTGCTGGCCCGCATCGGCCTGGCCGGCGGTACGGCGGCCACCGGCATCGGGGGCGACACCGCGGCCGACGGCCTCATTGATGTGGTGGCCCTGGGCCTCGATCTGACGCAAAGCCCGGTCCAGGGCCTGGCCATGGAAAGCGCCCAGGCCCTGGCCGCCGCCTTCAACGCCCCGGCGGTCACTGCCGCCACTGGCGTGACCGCCAGCCTCACCACGCTCGTGGCCGGCGAGGGGGCCAGCGCCGACACCGCCGATGGCTTCGACACCAACGTCACCTTCGACCTCAACGGCGTCTCGGTCGCGGTCCTCATCCCGGACGGCTCCACCGCCGGCCTGGTGGCCCAGGCCACGGTGGACGCCCTGAACGTCATGGCCAGCCGCACCGGGGTCACGGCGGCGGTGGGCGACGGCACCAACGGCGGGCCGGTGAACAGCGTGGTCCTGGCCAACAGCATGCCCGGGGACGATGCCCCCATCGTCATCACGGATTACACCCTGGTGGTCCCCGGTCCGCCGGACCTGCCCGGTGATGCGGCCACCGGTCTCGGCAACCTGTCCCAGGCCGCGGACAGCCGCCACAACACCGGCCGCATCTCGCTGGCCGCGGCCAACGCCTTTGCCATCGAGACCAGCGCCACCGACGACTCGATCCTGGACGTCCTGGGGCTGGGCGGCGGCTCCCGGGGGGTGATGGACGACGCCAACGACGGCAGCCTGGTGTACGGCTACCGCGTGACCAGCGGCGCCCTGGAGCTCAATGGCATCGCCATCGACGCGCCGGTGGACGACGGCCTGTCCACCCGCTACGCCGATGCCTCCGCGGCTGCCAAGGCGGCAGCGGTGAACGCTGCTGCCGGCCAGGCCGGGGTGCGGGCCGAGGTGACCCCGGCCTATCTTCTGGCCGGGGCGCCGGTAGCGGCCGTCGGCATCGGCAGCCGCACCGCCTATCTCACCGGCCTCGTGACCAACGACGCCATTTTGGCCGGCCAGCTGGCCATAAACGGCAACCCCACCACCACCAACATCGCCACCGCGCCACCGGTGAACGGCCTGGCCATGACCAAGGCCTTCAACGCCAAAACGGTCATCGAGGCCACGGACCCGGGGGTGTCGGTCCGCCTCACCACCCTGGCCAACAGCGGTCTCGCCGCCGCGGCCGACACCCCGGACGGCTTCGCCACGGTCTTCTCCTTCGACCTCAACGGCACGCCGATCAGCGTCACCATTCCGGATGGCGCCAGCGACACCGCGGTGGCCCAGCTCACCGCCAGCGCCATCAATGCCGCCAGCCTGGTCACCGGCGTGGCAGCCCAGGTGGGGGACAACACCAACGGTGGCCAGCCCGGGGAAATCGTCTTTGCCAACAGCCAGGTGGGCGACGAGTCCGCCATCCAGGTCACCAACTTCACGCTCATGAGCGGTGACGCCGACCCGGGCTTCGGCAACTTCTCCCAGAATGTGGACGCCAGCCACAACACCGGCCAGATCGGCATCTTCTCGGACACCACCTTCACCCTGTCCTCGCCCCGCCACAGCGACGACACCATCCTGGACCGCCTGGGCCTGGGCGGCGGCTCCCGGGGCTACAACGACCTGGCCGGGGACGGCCAGATCACCTTCGGCCAACGGGAGACCGAGCTCGCCGCCGGCGACCTCGTCATCAACGGCGTCGACATCTTTGCCACCACCCGCACCATCCAGGACCAGGACCGGGACGGCAGCGTGGTGGCCGCCATCAATGCGGTGAGCGACCAGACCGCCGTGCGGGCCAGCCGGGATGCCAGCGGCCGCCTGCTCCTGTCGGCCATCGACGGCCGCAATCTCCAGGTCCGGACCTCGGCCCGGGGGGAGCTGATTACCCATCTCAACGGCCAGGATCCGGCGGCGCCGGCGGACCGGGTCTATTTCGGCTCGGTGCGGCTCCTGTCCGACCGGGAATTCCTGGTGGAAGACACCCTGGTGGACGCGGCCGGCGACCCCAGCGAGCTGGCCCTGGCCGGCCTGGGCCTGGCTGGCGGCACGGCCGGCAGCGGCGAGCCGGGGGATCTGGCCGACGACGGCCTCATCAACGTCCAGAGCGTGGCGGTCCAGGAGGGGAATGTCCGCTACGCCGGCGACCCGGACAACGACCCCACCATCAAGATCGGTCAGGCCAGCACCCTGACGGTGGGCAGAAACGGCCAGGACCTTCTGAAGGGCATCGGGGTCTTCGACGTGATCCAGGGCCTGGAGCTCGCCTTGCGGGCCGATCACTTCACCACCGCCACCGGCCGTCTGGCCGCCACCGACACCACGGCGACCCTGGCTGGCGGTGGCACCGGGCTGGCCGGCGAGGATCGGATCATGGCCGGCGATTTCACGGTGACGATCACCGACCACGGCTTCGACCCGCCCACCCAGCTGGCCGTCGCCATCGGCGTCGACCCGGAGGTGGACACCCTGGACAGCATTGCCGAGCGCCTCAACGGCATCCCCGGTCTTTCGGCCACCTGGAGCGACGACGGTCGCCTGCAGGTGGCGGTGCGGGATACCGGCCGCTACGACTTCGCCTTCTCCGGCGACTCGTCCGGCTTTCTGGCCGCAGTCGGCCTCAGCAACGAGGACATCCAGGTGAGCAGCCTCGGGGAGGCCATCGGCGTCTTCGACACCGTGATGGAGGATCTCACCGGCCGCATCTCCGAGCAGGGGGCCCGGGCCAACCGGATCAGTGTCCAGCGCCAGATCTACGACAACCTGGAGCTGGTCAATGCCGAGCACCTGTCCACCCTGCAGGATACCGATCTGGTGAAGGCCTTCATGGAGCTCAAATCCATGGAGCTGCGCTACCAGGCCGCCCTCACCGCCGCCTCCCGGATCATGGACCTCAGCCTGGTCGAGTTCATGCGCTAAGGGTCAGGCGTCGGGGGGGCGGCGCGACGAAGGCGAGCGCCGGCGGCAATGGGGTTGTGGCCAGGACCAGGGGAGGGATAGAATGGAGAGGACTGTGCCGGCAGCGAGTGACGACAAGGGGGAGGCAGGCCCCCTGGCCTCCGGACTGGCCCGGTCGCCAGGGAGGGCGATCCATGCTTATTCTCACCAGGAAGATCGGCGAGGCCATCACCATCGACAGCCGCATCCGGGTCCAGATCCTGGAGGTGAAGGGCGGTCACGTCAAGCTGGGGGTGGACGCCCCGGTGGAGATCGCCGTGCACCGGGAGGAGATCTACAAGCGGATCCTGGAGGAGAACCGCCGGGCCGCCCAGGAGGCGCCGGAGGATCTGACCGCTGCCGCCGATCTCATGGGCCGCGCCCGCCCTTCTGTCAAACCGTGAGGCGGGGCTGTGGCGCTGCAGCCCCCGAGACAGCGATGACCATCCCCTCCCAAGCCGAGCCCAGCCCTGTCGCAGGCAGCCGCAACGTCGAGACCAGCCGCTTCGGCGCCATCGACATCGACGACGACAAGATCATCACCATGACCAGCCCGGTCCTGGGCTTTCCCGAGAGCCGGCACTTCGCCCTGGTGCCCCACCGGGACCAGTCTCCGTTCTGCTGGCTGCAGTCTCTGGATGAGCCGCACCTGGCCTTTGTGGTGATCCGGGCCGCGGCCCTGGACGCCGACTACCATCCGGCCATCGACAGCCAGGCCCGCCGGGAGCTGGGACTGTCCCGGGACATCGAGGCGGATCTCCTGGTCATCCTCACCATTCCCCACGGCCAGCCCCAGCGGATGACTGCCAACCTCCTGGCGCCCATCGTGGTCAATGTGGCCAAGCGCCTGGCCAAGCAGGTGGTCCTGGATCCTGGTCGTTTTGACCCCTGCTGGCCGATGTTCAAGGCGGATGAGACCGCCGGCCTCTGAGCCGGCCGCGGTCCGTCAGTAGGCCTCGAACTCCACATCCCCTGCCCCGCGGCTGTCCAGCACGACGCTGGCCCCCTGACCTTGACCGCTGGCGGCCTTGCCTGATGGCAGGCGCGGGGCGGCGCCCCGCGCTTTGGGGCCGGCCTGGCCGGCCCGCCGGACACTGCCGCCGGACAGGGCCACACGGCCGGCACCCCGGTCGTCGACCTTGAAGAAGGCGATGCTGGCCTGCATCTGCGTTGCCTGGCTGGCCAGCTCCTCGGAGGTGCTGGACATCTCCTCCGAGGCAGAGGCGTTCTGCTGCACAACCTGATCCAGCTGCTGGACCGCCCGGTTGATCTGCTGGGTACCGCTGTCCTGCTCCCGGCAGGAGGCGGCGATCTCCTGCACCAGATCGGCGGTCTTCTGGACGTCTGGCAGGATCTTGGCCAGAAGGTCGCCGGCCTTCTCCGCCACGGCGACGCTGGTGCTGGCCAGCTCGGTGATCTCGCCGGCTGCCTTCTGGCTGCGCTCGGCGAGCTTCCTGACCTCGGCGGCCACCACCGCGAAGCCCTTGCCGTGCTCGCCGGCCCGGGCCGCCTCGATGGCAGCGTTCAAGGCCAGGAGGTTGGTCTGCCGGGAGATCTCCTCGATGATGGAGATCTTGCTGGCGATCTGCTTCATGGCCTCGACGGTACGGGCCACCGCCTGCCCGCCCTCCTTGGCATCCCCGGAGGCCTTGATGGCGATCCGCTCGGTCTGGACCGCGTTGTCGGCGTTCTGCCGGATGCTGGCCGCCATCTCTTCCATGGAGGCGCTCACCTCCTCCACCGAGGCCGACTGCTCAGTGGCGCCCTGGCTCAGCTCCGTGGCCGAGGAGCTCAGCTGCTCGCTGCCGGAAGCGACGCTGTCGGCAGCCGCCTTGACCTCCTGCACCACCGCCGACAGCTTCCGCACCATGTCCGCCAGGGCGTGCATGAGGGTGTCCTGTTCGGAGCGCTCCCGTACCTGCACCAGGAGATTGCCGGCGGCGATCTCCTGCGCCACCTGGGCCACCTGGTCCATGGCCGTGATGAGCACGTTGAGGTTGTTCCTGATGGCGTTGAAGTCGCCCTGGTAGCTGTCGGTGATCGCGGGTGGGATGTCGCCCTTGGCGATCCGCTCCACGTAGCCGGCGGCAACGGTCAGGGGGCCGATCACCGCGTCCAGGGTGGCGTTGACCCCGGCGACGATCTCCCGATACCCCCCCTGGAAACGGCTGGCATCGCCCCGGGTCGCCAGCCGGCCCTCCACCGCTGCCCTGGTCAGCAGGGCCACCTCCCCCACCAGGCCCTGCAGAGCGGTCACCATCCCGAGCATGCTCCTGCCCAGGACGTCCGCCTCCGAGGCCAGCCTGACCTCCACCGCCAGGTCACCTTGGGCGATGGCCTGGGCGGTGGCCGCCTGGGCCTTGATGTTGGCCACCATTCGGCCGAAGGCGATGGCCAGTTGGCCGATCTCGTCCCGGCCGGCGGCATGGAGATCCACCGCCACGTCGCCCTGGGCCAGCCGATCGGCCGCCGCCACCATCTCGGCCACCGGCCGGGTGATCAACCGCGCCACCAGCATGGCGAGCCCGGCGGCCACCAGAGCGCCCAGGGCCACCAGCCCACTGGAGACCCGGGTGGTGGCCGCGGAGATGGCGTCGAAGGTGGCATCGCCGGCCTCGCTTTCCAGCCGCAGGGACTGAACGATGGCGCCGATGGCCGCCAGCGTCTCCTCCCGCACGCCGTCGATCTCGCCATCCAGCCGGGAAACGGCCGCTCCATCGACCTCCGGCTGCTCCAGAAGAGGCAGCAGCCGGTCCCGATAGAGCGCCAGATAGGTGCCATACCGGGCGGCAAAGATCTCCGCCTGCCGGCGCTCCTCATCGGTGTCGACCAGCTGGCGTACCGTGCGGATATCCTCCTGGGCCTGGGCCTGGACCGCCTCCAGGCTGCGGCGGGACGAGGTCAGATCCCGGTTGATGATGGCATCGGCCACCTCCGAGTAGACATCCGCGGCCCGCACCTGGATCTCCAGCAGCTCCTGGGCGTCTTTCGCCCGCCGGGCACCCTCGTCCTGCACCTGGCCCAGTCCGTGCTGCCTGGCCAGCTGATACGCCGCTACCCCACCCAGGATGAGCACCACGACCGAGAACCCCAGGTAGAGCTTCTTGCCGATGGAAAGGTCACGGAGCCACTGCATGGCTGTCCTCCTCGCGGGTGATCCCATGGGAAGCATGGGAGACATGGGATGGATGGGACGGATGACACCGGTGGCCGCCATGGCCAGGCCGCCACCCGGCGCGCCCTTCCGGGGACGGCGCCGGCACCGGCACCGTTCCCTGCGGCACGGATCCGCCTGCACGCTGCCAGCGACAGGCTGCCAGCGGCGGGTGAGCGCTCCCGCGCCGGATCTTGAATCAAAAAGCGTGCCGGGAGGGGAGGAGGATCGAAATGCGGGCGATTCCAGGAGGTTGCAGCGGGAGGGGGCCGGGAGGGCGGGCTGCAGCCAGGGCCACCGTCCAATGATGATGTCCACCCTTGAAGACAGCGTCTCGGATCCTGGACAGCCATCAGGGCTGCCCTGCTGCCCGAAAAAGGCCAGCCCGTGGCATCCGGGGATGCCACGGGCTGCGAAAGGAGAAGGAGGAGGCTCAGGCGGCGCGGCGGCGCCAGACGGCCAGACCAGCCAGGCCCGAGCCCAGCAGCCAGAGGGCGCCCGGCAGCGGCACGGCAGCGCTCCACTCCACGGCGTTGACAAACAGATGGGCATAATCAGGCTGCGACAGCTCGGTCAGGCCGATGAGGGTGGAAAACGAGATCACCCGGCCGCTGCCGGCGTCCCAGCCGACGACGCCGCCGGACCCCGGCACCCCGCCGCCGTTGCTGGAGGAATAGAAGACGGTCGCCCCGGGCCAAGGGTTGAACACGGTCTCGGTGCCGGAGATGTTGCCCAGGGCGAAGGTCATGGCTGCCGGCAGGCCCTCGTTCAGGATCGGATTCGCCGTGACCTGGGTGTAGGTGGTGCTGGCAGCCGAGTTGTAGCTGCCGGTGGGCTGCACCGGCGACAGGGGAGCCAGGCCCGGGAAGCGGTCGCTGGAGCCGAGGTTCCAGACAAACCACTCCGAGGTCACCAGGCCGCCGCCGTTCTGGACGTAATCCAGAATCTCCGCCTGCCCGGCCGCCGGCATGGGCGAAGACGACCAGTTGTAGTTGTTGAGCAGCACCACAGCATCGTGGCTGGCCAGGCCTTGGCCGCCGTTCTGCTGGTGCCAGGGCAGGCCGGCGGTGACCGTATGCCCGGCCCCGGTGAGGGCCGAGCCCACGGCGGCATCCGCCGTGGCATTGCCGGAAGACATGACGTAAACGCTGGCCGCCTGGGCGGACTCAAGCCCGAATGCTGCCAACATGCCGGTCAGAGCTACGGCGGTGCACAGGATCTTCAGCATGTCATTCGCCTCGTTGTTCGACGTTGAGATGGGGATTGCCTGCCGGCGTCACCCGTGAGAGTTGCCATGGGCGGGGCGCACCCAACTGGGTGAAACGCCGGCAGTCCTCCATGGTGGTCTCCCATAGGTCCTATAGGTCCTATAAGTCCTATGGGTCCATGGGAGCTATGGGACCTGTGGGTTGCCATACGCGGGGCGCGTCAAAATGAGTGAACCGGCCGAAAATCCGCCATGGTTGCCGTTGTTTCTTAAGAGTTGCCAGCCCGCCGGCGCCGGCCCAGGAGCCCCAGCCCAGCCAGGCCGGAGCCCAGGAGCCAGGCGGCGCCGGGGAGCGGCACTGGCGTGGTCAGCCGCACGTTGTCCCAGGTGACCTCGTCGCTCCAGGACAGGAGGCCAATACCGCCGGCGGTTTGCTGGTTGATGGCATCGAAATCAGCACCTGTGAAGGTGATCTGGTAGCTGTCCAGGGCCACGGTCATCTCCCGGGTCAGGGCGTTCACGTCCACCCGCAGGTGGTAGGTGGGGCCGTTGGTGGTGCCGGGGGTGGGGAGCCAATGCTCCTGACTGGAACTGGTCCACGGCGTGCTCCAGCTGGTCACGTGATCCAAGTGGGTCCGCAGATACGAGGTGTTGAAGTCCGGCCCCCCAGCTGTCACGGCCCAGGCGAAGCCCACATGGCCCCAATCCGGATTGCTGAAACGGTTGCCGAGGACCTGGATATCCGCCTCCAGGCTGAATACCGCCGGCGTGGCGATGCCGTCCATGAGGGCAAAGGCCTGCAGGCTGTCATAGCCGCCACCGTGGTGGAGCACGCCGCCGGACACCATCCAGTTGCCAGCATGGCTGCCGTGAAAGGACCAGCCGGCGGTGTCGCCATCCTGGAAATCGTCCTCGAACAGGGTGACTGCCTCGGCCCGGGCGGCGCTGCCCGCCACAGCCGCAGCCAGCACCAGGAACAGCAGAGAGCTCTTGCGCATGATCGTGTCTCCTCTCTTGGTGTGCACTTCCGTCCTACCCCAGGGTCGGCGGAATGGCCCCGGCCTTTCTGCCGGCCGTACAGGATGCGCACGCACAAGTCATGCCAGAGCCACCATGCCGGGCAGGAACGAAAAAAACAGGAGAAATCCATGGAGTTAGAAGGCAGGGGCTGCGGCCACCGGCCAGGGGGCCATCGCCTTTTCCGGACCGAGTGTCCGGAAATACGGAAAGCCGTCCGGAACACCGGATGGCTGGTGCGAGGAATGTGGGCGGCAGGAAGGATCCCGAGCCGGAAAACGACGGGGCCGCAGGCGGGGAAGCTTCCCCGCCTGCG